>QIHK01000052.1 GCA_003230945.1 Candidatus Kaiserbacteria bacterium | reverse complement strand
CGTTTTGCATGCTCAAAAAGCTTTTGATTTGGATTAAATGCAATTGGCATTTCGGTCAGTTCAAGCATTGGAATATCACTCTCAGAGTCCCCTATTCCGACTGACCTTGAGAGCGTTAACTTTTCTTTACGTACTGCTCGTTGAAGAATTGCTGCTTTATTAAAAATAAGATCTTTATCTTCAATTTCACCAGTGAAATTTCCAGAAGGACCACTTTCATAAAAAATACCGTACACTTTATCAAAACCATGTTCATACCCAAATCCATCAACAATAAATTTAGGGGAATGTGAAATACCAAGTATAAAATATCCATTCGCCTTCATTTCCTTGAGAAGATTTCGTGTATAACGATATACATAATCACGTTTTTTCTCGAGAATTTCTCCAGCAATATTTGCCATATCTTGATAGGGTATTCCTTTTAATTGGGAAAGGAATACTTCAACAACTTTATTAATATATGATTCATAATCACCTTTACGATTAAGCCAACTAGATCGCTCCTCTTCATATGCTTCACCTGTCTTTTTTGGAAAAAGACCCTGTGCAATTAGTTGTTCTACGAGCTCAATGAGCAATGATGAGCGAAATACCGTTCCATCGATATCAAATACTGCTACTGATTGTTTACTACTCATAATCGACATAATAATACCTTAATCAAAAATAAAAAACGCCGGGTATGGCGTTTTTGGAAAGAACATATATATCTATACCCTACGGTATAGAGGTGGTAAGGGTCTGATCCTCACGAAACATCAAAAGCAAGATGGCCTCCTTCATCAAATGACCTTACAGACAAAACTCCATCAGGCTCCGAGGAGAGCTCAACAAGAGTTACAATATCTGCACCTCGTTGGTCTTGTATGTTTTTGAGCGCTTGCGATTGGCATAGAACCAGACCCTATCCAAAAATTACTCTACTCCTATCGTCCACTCTTGTCAAGAGTTCCGCCAGATCGTCGAGAAGCAACAAACCAACGAGAACCAGCAGGGGGATATAGACGCGTAAGCGGATGAAGTGCACAATCATGGCGCCGTGCGGGACAGACATAACGGCCATAGAGAATGAAACCATTATTTACATATTTCCAATCTTTCTTTTGGATAAGCGCCTCAAGATCTTTTGAAATCTTTGTGAGATCAGTATTATCAGTAAGATCAAAACGTTTTGCAAAACGTTTTACGTGTGTATCGGTCGCAATACCTTCCCACGTATCATACAGTTCACCAAGAATTACCTGTGCCGTTTTGTAGCCTATACCGGGAAGCATTAGAAGCTCAGATTCAGTTTTTGGTATATTTCCATCGTATTGGGCGCAGATAATTTTCGCAGTATGAGTAACTGCTCTCGCTTTATTTCTAAAAAATGGAATACAAGAGATTTCTTTAGTGAAAGAGGAAATAGATACCTGCGCAAAGTCTTGTGGTGTCTTGTATTTTTTCCAAAGAGAGTTAGTGAGTTTATTTACCGCCTTATCAGTGCACTGCGCTGAAAACATAACCGCAACAACGAACTGAAATGGCGTGTTGTATTTGAGTTCACTCTTCGGTTTTGGATATGTTTTCTTCAAGTAGTCAACAAGTTTTTTAGCACGTTTAGCACGTGCCACTGATTTTGAAATGGATAAATTTTTTTTTGTCATGAGGTATATCTCTCACATTTATATATTTTCAAAATACTATGAGAGAGATGTTTGAATATAAATCTTTTGATATTTTCTACCGTTATAACAAGTTAGTTGTTTCTTCATGTGGGAAAGAAAACTGAAAAAAGAGATGAAGAAGTGCGCCGGCGGTGAATGCCATAAAGAGAGCAAGTATGAACATACCAATATAGGGAATGAGTGCAATGAGAGAGAGTATGAACATACCGAGCACCCCATCCCGCCAAAAAACTACTCTGCGTTGCTCAAGACGTCTCGTAATAAGCGTCCCAACTAAAATGCCTGCATAAATGAAAGCTAGAGTTACTAGTAGGCCATAGGCAATAAAGAGAAGGAGTGAGATACCAAAACCGATGAAAGTGAGGGCGAGCAAAAAGAGAAATACTGGTGTGGCGACAAGGGTTGCAAAACCAAGAAGAATCGTAAGAAGAATCGTACGAATACGGCGAGTATCTTCAGCTCGCTCTGCTACAGCAAACGCAAGTCGTGGGAAAAGACCTGCAAATAATCCCGCAAGAATGAGTGCCCCCAAAATACGCGCGAGTAGGAAAATACCAATTGAAATAAAGGCAAGTGTGCGAGAAGTACCCACACTCGGTAGATAGGAAGCATTTGTATACTGTATTCCCTTCGAAATAACTACTGAATCTGGAATAGAAGCTTCTTCTGGTGCTTCATAGGTAAGAGAGCCATTAACGGTAGTGCTCGCTACAAGCGTAATGCGTCCACTCGACACAATGTGTATGTTGCTAGCAAAATGTCCACTAAGTGTAATATTGTTTGCATATATTGTTACTGGACCACCAGCACCGCCTGTAATATTTGCATTAGCGGCAATAATAAATACACTTCCTTTCGCTGGTGCTGAGTTATATACCGAAAAACCTAGTACAACCAAATCACCCTGCACTGGTTTATCAACCGATACGCTACCTCCAATTGCACGTACATCACCAGCGACGGCACCACGGTCTTCCACTGAACCTCCTATAAGAAAAGTATCTCCACCAACCGGAGAAGCTAGAATGACCGAACCGCCAGCAATCAAAAGATCTCCTTTTGTGGGAGCGGTGACTGTTACAGTAGTACCTGCTGCATACGTATTATTTGGAGAGGTCGAAGCTATAAGTAAAGAACGTGCTGCAGAAAAAGAAGATACTGGGGCAGCTTGTACAACAAACGGAGCGAGGAACAAAAACGCGAATGCAATAAAGAAAGAACGTACCATACACGTTAGGCGGCGGGAGGCATTGAGAGGTGAGGCGATTCAGACGGCGGGCTACTCATTTTTTTTCTAAATGGTTCTATAAAACTTGCGAGGATAAATATGAAAAGCGTTATAACAGCAGAGCTCAGACAGTAAATACAGAACGCTTGTATCACATATATCTGAAGAAATGTGAAGTAGAGTGAGGCTATAGTGCCACCAATGGCAAAAAATTGTAGAACACGGCGGAGAAGACGGTCAAAAAGAACAAGTTCAAGCGCTGCAATGACAAAAATAATTACATAGAAAAGAATACCGTACTCAGCAATCGGTATACCAAAAATTTGTGAATAAGGACTTTGTGCCACTATATTGCAACCAGAAAGATTCTGAATATTACAAATGAGAGGATTGCTAGCTGTCTCATGTTGGGCAAGATAGGCCGAATCGGCTAATCCACCGAAAGCGAGAAAAAGAATGAAGATGACACCCAAACGCTTCATATATCCACATATAATACGCGTATCCTACGTAGTAGGCAAACTCTCTTCCAAACAAAATATTCGAATGTAGCAATGCACCTCTAGAGAATCAAAAACCATTTTCTTCAAGTAACCGCAATTTTGCGTAAGGAACAATATTTTTACAGGCATCACTGCGTGTATCGCTCGCTATTCTTTCACTCGTAGAAAAAGATTTTGTTAGCAATAGTAGAGAATGAAATGATATTCCTCCAGACTGTTCCCAAGGAAATACAAAACACGCATGAAATATCGAACTAGTCGCCGTTACCGGTACACCAACTATACGTACTGTTTCTCCACGACCGATAAGTGTAAGATCATTACCTCGTACATCTGAAGTATTCACTGTCCATACCTGTCCTGAAGAATCTTTGAGTGTAAGATAGTCTCTATCTATAGAACTTGAAGAAGCAACTCCCCAAAGAAGCCCTTCTTGTGGGGAAAGCCATCGATTCTGTTCTTCAATAAGAACAGGGCGATAAAACGGCGGATGGTCGCCAATAGATTCTTCTATTTCTCCCCCCAATCCCGCCATAGAGAGCCCGACACCAAGTAAACTTGATAACAAAATAGCTCCAAAAGCAATTATTATAAGTGGGTATCGATACCCCCGTTTCGTTCGATGAATATTTCTATAACCAATACCAATAAAAAGTAGAAATACAATGCCCCAGAGATATGGTATGGCGCTAAAGAAAAATGAAATGAAATTTGGATTGGTCACTTCATAGAAATTCCATCCGGCATTTTCTATTTCAAATATTGCGGCTGCAAAAGCTAGAGCACCAAGTATCACAGCTAGAGCACCAAAAAACCAGAATGAATAGTTTTTTAAAATAAACTTCCAGCGTGGGCGTGGTATGAGACGATCATGTTCAATACGATCGAATATCCGCTTAACAAGTTTTCCTTCAATTGGTTTTGGTATTTTTTTCATGACATAAAAGATTCAGGAAGGGCTCTCCGAAGGGCCTTTTTAGCACGGCGTACTAACGTGGAAACGGTACCAATAGGTACTTCGAGAATATCAGACATTTGAGCATATGATTTATTTTCAAAAAATCTAAGAGTAAGCACGTCACGATATTTCGAATTAAGTGTGGCAAGTCCTCGTTCAAGAATTTCACGTGATAAGCGTAATTCTGCACCATCAGTTGTATCGGCTGTTTCATCATGCAATTCAGTAAGAAGCGCTTCCCCATCCTCACTTAAAATAACTTGTGGACGTGTTCGTTTAGTACGAAAGAAATTCATAACTTCATTGTGCGCAATGCGATACATCCATGATGAAAACGAAAGTGATATATCAAAACTATTGAGATTAATGTACGCCTTAATAAAGGCATTCTGTAAGATATCCTCTCTATCCTCAGGCAGAGCTACGCCAAGTCGCACAAGATAGCGAGTGAGCTTCACTTCGTACCGTGTAATAAGAAAAGAAAATTTTTCTTTATCAAGAAGCGCTCTGCGAACAATTTCTTCATCAGTACTATCTGGTAACATAAGTCCGCTTATTTTAATACGTTATTCCGTAAATATAAATGCGCTATATACTCTTTTAAAAGAGCACACAAGGTACAAATCTGTTAAAGTAGAGCGGTCTACATGAGTCTTACTCTATTCATTAGCTATATCATTAGTAGTGTTACTAGTAGTACCATACTTACCGTCATTGCTGTCACTGGTGGTATGTTTATACTCGAAGATCCCACGACTATACTTATTGGTGTGTTGGTGGCCGACGGCCAACTGAGTGTTACGGTCGCACTAGTTTCACTTTACATTGGTATTTTACTCGGTGACCTTGGTCTCTATGGTCTCGGGTATCTTGCCAGTAAACATCCCCGACTTGCACGCTTTATTGATCATGATGCCGCGGTACCATTTCGTACATGGCTTGAAACACGTTATGTGCTCACTATCTTTTCCGTACGCTTTATTCCCGGATTACGCCTTCCCACCTATACCGCGAGTGGTTTTTTTCATGAATCACTTTCCACTTTTTTCGTAACGGCGGTTGGCGCCACATTCATCTGGACAACGTTACTCTTTTACGCTTTTTATTGGTTTGGTGCACTCACAAGTGGTTGGTTAAGCTGGGTACGTTATGGTATCGCTGCATTCTTTATTCTTATTCTCTTTTTTGCTGGACGATACAATTTACGTGCAAAACGCCCACGGAAAACTGAAGAAAGTACGTAGATACGTATATTCTATCTGTAGAGTAAAATATTTACTTCAAAGTAAGCGCCACACGGTCCGACAACGCTTTAAGAGCATTTTTAAGTAACGTCTTCGTTGATTCATCAGCAATAGCTCCTAC
>QIHK01000002.1 GCA_003230945.1 Candidatus Kaiserbacteria bacterium | reverse complement strand
GTAAGTGGTGCCTGTCTGTCGGCTCCTTCAGTATTTTCAAGGATAAAACGTGTGACATTCCAGAGTTTATTCGCAAAGAGTTTATAGGCTTTAAATTTATCTTCATTGATGCGTATGTCGGTGCCAGGAGTATTTCCGACAACAAGCGCCATACGCGCAGCATCTGCTCCAAACTTATCCGCAATATCGACAGGGTCTAGGTTATTACCAAGGGATTTACTCATTTTGCGCCCTTTAGCATCGCGAACCAAACCATTCAAGTAGACGGTATGGAAAGGCACCACACTGAGCATAAATTCGGTCATAAGTACCATACGTGCAACCCAAAAGAAAAGAATGTCATGACCAGTGATTAATATAGTCGTTGGATGATATGTTTTGAAGTCATTGGTATCGTCCGGCCATCCAAGTGTAGAAAAAGTCCAAATACCTGCAGAGAACCAAGTATCGAGTGTGTCTTCGTCTTGTGTCCATCCCTCTCCTGAAGGTTCAATGCCAACGACAACCTCTTCTCCTTTGTACCAAACGGGAATTCGGTGGCCATACCATATTTGCCGACTAATACACCAATCTCGAAGATTCTCAATCCAATGGAAATAAGTTTTTTCAAAGTGACCAGGAATTAAGGTAACCGCTTTTGATTGCACTGCATTGAGCATGAGCTCTTTGAGTGTTTTTCCGCGTTCTGGAATTTCTTTATTCACATCTATCCACCACTGTAGTTTCGGTAGAGGCTCGATAATGCCACCAGTACGTTCTGCCGTTAGGACGTTCTGGCTTACTTCCTCTTCTTTTTCAAGTAGTCCTTCTTCGCGTAACCACTCGACAACAATTTCATGTGCTTCAGTTGTTTTCTTACCCTCAAGGCGTCCGGGAACAGTCATTTTTGCATATTTATTAATGACGATACCTTCATGTGATAGATCATGTCGATTGGCAATATCCCAGTCAGTCTGGCTGTGTGCTGGAGTAACACCTACCGCACCGGTACCAAAGGTTGGATCAACCTCGTCATCAGACACTATCTTTATATGAATGGGCACGTCACAAAAAATTGCGTCATACTCTTTTCCCACAAATTCTTTGTATCGCGCATCGTCTGGATGCACCGCGACCGCGACATCTCCAACTTTCGTTTCAGGACGTGTGGTTGCTACAGAGATCGGAAAGTCTTTCGAATAACGGAACGTATATAATGTTGCTTTACGTTCTTTGTGTACAACCTCGTCATCAGAAATTGTTGTCTGTCCTTTTGGATCCCAATTTACGATACGATTTCCACGATAAATAAGCCCAGCATCATACATGCGTTTGAAGACTGTATTCACTGCGCTGTTTCTTTTTGTATCAAGTGTAAATGCTTCACGTGACCAATCAAGTGAAGCACCCATTGTCTTTACTTGATTGATGATAGTATCGTGGCTCTCTTTAGCAAATACCTCAATACGTTTCAGAAGTTCTTCACGTCCGAGATCGTGGCGATTCTTATTTTCTGTCTTTTTAATTTGTTTTTCGACTACTGACTGAGTGGCAATAGCAGCGTGATCTGTTCCGGGAAGCCAGAGTGTTTTCTTTCCGCGCATACGCGCAAACCGTACAAAAATATCTTCGATAGTGAGCATAAGGGCATGTCCCATATGAAGACGCCCAGTCACATTTGGAGGAGGAAGGACAATAGAGTAAGGTTCTGCATCTGATTTTGTGACACCTTTCTCTACACAAACATCAGGATTAAAATAGCCACTATTTTCCCATAAGGCATAGATACGTGCCTCAGTTTCAGTAGGGTTATACGGTTTTCTAAATTTTTCATCCATTGTTAAAAGTTTTCTCTATTCTAAAGTTATAGTGGTGATTTTTCACTATACTTCAAGAAATATAGCAAATATACCCACTTATGCGAGAGACAGATTACCTTGCGCCGTGAGAGTATCGGAATTAATAAATTCTTTCCGTTGTGCGCGATAGTATCCAGCAAGTGCAATCATAATGGCGTTATCAGTAGCAAGCATATTGGCAGGGGTGCCAAAGGTGATATGTGGGTACTCTTTTTCAATTTTTGTAGTGAAAGTACGGCGGATATGTGTATTTGCTGAAACGCCACCACCAATGATGAGCGTCTGCGCATCAGTATGTTTAATTGCACGTTCTGTTTTCTTCCAAAGTACCTCAGTAACGGCATTCTCAAATTCATGAGCAAGTTCTTTTTTCTGAAGGTCGGTTAAGTGGTCCTGTTTCTTAAGCAGATTCATGACCGCTGTTTTAAGTCCCGAAAATGAGAAATCACATGAATCATCATGAATCATTGGCCTTGGTAAAATAAATGGCCTCGAAGATTTTTCATTAGATTCATAACGAATAGACTCAGCGAGCTTTGAAATTTCAGGACCACCCGGGTAGGGAAGTCCGAGCATGCGTGCCACCTTATCAAAGGCTTCACCCACTGCATCATCACGTGTTTGCCCGAGGAGTTCGTATGAGAGCCACTCTTTCATGAGTACAAGTTCAGTATGTCCACCAGAGATAAGAAGCGCCACTATCGGCATTTTGATCTCAGTAATTTTTAGTAATGAATTTTCTGGAGAATTCTCCGCCAATGCCGATAGTATGTGTCCTTCCATGTGATTTACAGCTATGAGTGGTTTTTGCCACGCCAGAGCAAGTGCTCTGGCGAAATTGATACCTACCCAAAGTGCTGGCTCAAGTCCAGGACCAGCGGTCACAGCTATGACATCGATGTCTGCCGGTTCAGTCTCAGAAATAAAAGTGAGAAATAGTTCATTAAGTCCTGGTTCACGTTCAAGTAGTGTCGCAATAGTATTTTGTGTCTCTTCTGAAACAGCTTGTGTGTCTTCGTGCAGGAGTTCAGCTTCTTCAAGTGCCGCTTCGAGAATAGGAACTAGATTCTTAGCATGTTCACGCTTTGCAAGAGTAGGGAATACCCCGCCATATTTTCTGTGCAATTCTATTTGTGAGATAAGAGCATTTCCAAGTATACGAAATTGTGTACCTTTTGAATCCGGTAAACTTTCAGCTTCGAGTATCGCAATAGCGGTCTCATCACACGAGGTTTCAATGGCGAGGATTTTCATGTTTCTTTAAGACTGTCCAAGGAAGTGGATCACCCCACGTTAACCGAAAGGCTGAGGCTTGTGGGTGTCCATTTCCACCATATTTTCGCGCAATGGCTGATACATCAACCGAAGGCTTGCTTCGTAGAGAGACATTCATAATATCTCCATGGAGATTCACAATAATACCAATGGGTGGTTTCAAATGAGCAAGTCGATTGCCAACGTCTGAAGCAAACATGTCTGCAGCGGTAGCGAGAAAGCATTCATATCCTTCAAATGAAACGAGTGTCGCTTTATTTGAAATTTGTTCAACGAGTATTGCAAAATGCTCCGCATACACTTTCCCACGCTCAATGAGTGCGGTACGTTCGGTATTATCTTCAAGTTTCGCTACAAACGTATCCCAAATATCGAAATGGAATGGTTGAGCATACACATAGGAAAGAACAGCACGGGAATCCGGTAATTTAAAAAGATATAAGTCTCCATCTTCGACATATTTCAATAACGCAGGAACAGGTACGGTTGGGTGGAAATAACTCCAAGCGATAGTTGCACCAGAACGTTTTTCGTCAAACACATAGGTGGGCATACTTTCGACGACTTCTTTTACGCCTTGATGATGATCGAGAACAGTAACTGAAGCAGCCGTTTTAATTAAATCATCCATAACACTTTTTACGTATGAAAAATCTACAAAGAAAAGATGTCTGCCTTCTAATCCTTCTGGTGCTTCTTGTCCGTGTTTTACTGGTATGTATTCAGCATTGTCACCGAACTTCTTCCATGCAGCGTAGGCGCCACCGAATCCGTCTGGACAACCTCCATGATAAATAATTGCGACGTCAGTATGGTGTCTATGCATGTTTTCAGTGTACCGTTTATCGTGTAAAGCGCACATAAATTCCCGCAGAAATACTACGCTCAGTATTTGTTTCTTGTAAGTAAAGTTCTCCGCATTCACCAGTAACGTTACCGAATGCCGTTTCAACTGCTTGTGCAAAAGATCGTGGGGTGTACCCAGCAGCATAGCCATTTAACAGGAAAAATGATCCGGAAGTATCTGAGAGCAATGCGGTGAGCGCTTCAAGGAGAGCAGGGAGGTCTCTTTCGATTTTCCAAACTTCGCCTTTCGCCCCACGACCGAAAGCTGGAGGGTCAAGAATAATGCCATCGTATTTTACTTCACGGCGTACTTCGCGTTTTGCAAAGGCAAGAGCATCGTCGAGAATCCACCGAATATCAGTCTTCTTGAGTTGTGATTTCTGTGCATTTAGATTTGCCCAGTCTAAAGATTGTTTTGAAGCGTCGACATGAGTGACTGTGGCACCAGCGCTTGCAGAAATGATTGATGCAGCGCCAGTGTATCCAAAGAGATTCAATACTTTTGGACTTTCAAGTCGTGTGACCTTTTCTTGTAACCATTCCCAGTTTGGCATTTGTTCGGGAAATATACCCGTGTGTTTGAATCCAGAAAGTTTTATAGAAAGACACATATTATTCCACGAAAGTTCCCAGGGTTCAGGAATAGGACTCTTCACATTCCACGAACCTTTTTTCTCATGGAAATCGAAAATAGCGTTTGTTGTATTCCAGATTTCAGAATTATTTTTCCCCCAAAGTGCTTGCGTTTCCGGACGTGCCACAGTTACTCTACCGAAGCGCTCTAACTTCATATTTTCTCCAGAATCGAGGAGTTCATAATCATTCCAAGATTTTGTAACGAGATGTCGGTCGTATTCCATATAAAGATATTATGCCAGTGATTCAGGATGTTTCTTTGACCATTCGTAGAAGACAATAGCAGCAGATGTGGCAGCATTTAAAGATTCACTGCGTTTATGCATCGGAATAGAGAGCTTCACATCACAGTGGGCAAGTGTCATTGGTCTCACTCCAGTTCCTTCATTTCCGATAACGAAAGCACTTGGTCTGTCGAACGCATCTGTTCCAAGTGTTGTAGATCCTTCCATGGCAAGTGCATAGGTCCAGAAACCTTTCTTCTTCAAAATCTCAAGAGTGTTATTTACATTACCGATAGTTACAAGCGGAATACAAAAAGCCATTCCCGCTGAAGTTTTTACTACCGAACCGGTAACGGGTGCTTGGTTGTGTTCAGGGATAAGTACTCCCGCAAAACCAAATGCTGCTGCTGAACGAATAATGGCACCGACATTATGTGGGTCTTGCACTTCACCGAGAATGGCGAGAGCTGGATTATTCCCCATATTGAGTTTTTCGATAAATTCGCTAAATGGAATGAGAAGAGATGTTGGATCCATCGTAGCAATAATCCCTTGGTGGGCTGTATCACGTCCGACGAGTTGTTTACCTTCTTTTTGATTGAGTAGCGAAATAGAAATCTTGTGAGCTTCAATCAATGTTCTTAGTTTTGCATCGCGAATATCAGGCGCAAGGAATACTTTCTGAATTATTTGTGGAGTATTCTGAAGAGCCTCTACAAGCGCATGTCGGCCGTATATATATACTTTTCCTCTTTTCTTTGTTTTTCTTTGTTTTTCTTTCATATTTTTTTTTAGTTTTTTCGAGTGCGCGGTGAGGAACTCGAATCCCCGACCCCCTCAACGTCAATGAGATGCTCTACCAGCTGAGCTAACCGCGCATACACAGCACTATATCAAATAAGAAGCCTAATAAGAATAAATTATAATGAGAGTCATAAATCTCGCAAAATTTTATTTCTGTTTAAATTATTAGTTGGGAATCTAGTTGCTTATATAAATACAGAAAAAACGGGGAAGAGCATACATAATTTCCGTTTTAGCATCTATTTTTTCGATAGTTTTATAGGTTTATAAAAATA
>QIHK01000056.1 GCA_003230945.1 Candidatus Kaiserbacteria bacterium | reverse complement strand
TAATAATTTCTACTTTTTCTATAAATGGTCCAAAGCAATGTAGCGGTCTGGATATTACACAATATTCAGAAAATTCAATGAAAGAGCAATTCACTACAAAATTTCACCATATAAAAAGTTTTGAAGAAATTCATACGACACCATTTGATACAAAACAAAATTTTTTATGGAGTGTTTTTAAAAGAAAAACTAACTAAAAATTAACTTTATAAATTATGAAAAAATTTGATGTCATTATCATAGGGGGTGGAGCGGGAGCGTTCGCAGCGGCCATTAAAGCAAACGAGCTCGGTACGAGTACTGCAATCATTAACTACGGACTGCCGGCGGGTGGCACGTGTGTCAATGTGGGTTGTGTACCATCAAAAGTCCTTCTGCATGCCGCTGAAGTACTCCATCAAACACGCACTCATGGCATTCCTGGAATAGAAACTTCCGTGACGAATACCGATTTTAAAAAAGTAGTAGAGGATGAACTTTCTATCGTAGAAAATTTCCGCGCGGAAAAATATGAGAAAGTACTTCCCCGCCTTTCGCATGTAACCTATATAGAAGGTAAAGCGACCTTTAGTGCCAAGAAAGAAATTACCGTCAATGGTGAGACTCTTTCTGCTGACCATTTCATCATTGCAACCGGTTCCACGGCAATTGTGCCACCGATAGAAGGGATTCGTGAGGTTGGCTATCTCACTCACATCGAAGCGCTTAAACTGAAAGAACTTCCAAAAGAGATGGTCTGTGTCGGTGGCGGACCCGTCGCGCTTGAACTTGCACAGGTATACGCACGATTTGGCACGAAAGTAACAATACTACAGCGTAATGAACGGATTTTCCCTCATGGTGAAAAAGAACTCATAGATCAACTTGTCTCATCTTTAGAAAAAGAAGGTATCGTTATCAAGACAAATGTTTCGGTGAAGAGCGCCCGTATAGAACATGGCAGAAAAGTTTTGAGCTATACCGTTGGAGAACATACTGAGGAAATAACCACTGACGCTATTTTGCTCGCCGCGGGGAAAACTCCAAACACTGTTGATTTGCATCTTGAGCTCCCAGGCGTCGCTACAAACGAAAAGAAAGCAGTCATTGTCACTAAAACGTTTCAAACAAATGTATCGCATGTATTTGCTGTGGGTGACGTTACCAATTTACCTATGCGCTTGGAGACAACTGCCGGGCACGAAGGAACGCTTGTCGTTGAAAATATCATCGAAGGGAAAAAAGACACTATTGATTACCGCACCGTACCGTATGCAATTTTCACTGATCCGGGTTATGCGAGTGTCGGCGTTACAGAAGATGAACAAATGAAGGAAACAGGAGTGTGCGCGTGCCGTACCGTTCCTTTCACTCAAATACCAAAGGCAGGCATTATTCGTAGAACTGAGGGATTTATTAAAATGGGTATCGATCCAAAAACACATGTTATCGTTGGAGTACATATTCTTGCTCCAAATGCTGCAGATCTCATCATGGGTGCGACGACACTTATCAAAAATAAAAATACCATCGAAGACGTGCTTTCTATGGAGCCGGTATTCCCTACTCTCTCTGAAGCAATCAAATACGCTGCACTTTCCTTTACAAAAGATCTCTCACAACTGAGTTGCTGTATCTAGTTATGAAAAATACCCTTATTGGTTTTGTGAGTATTGTGGTGCTTGTTGGTGGAGTTGTATGGTTTGCCTCAAGCAAACAACTAAACACAGCAACAGTTTCTTCGCAGGAGAAAGTGGCAGTAAACGCGCCTGCCCCACCAGCATCGTTCAATGATATAAGCGGAGCGACGGAAAATCTCTCAGACTTCAAAGGAAAGAAAGTAATGCTATGGCTTGTGGCAACCTGGTGTTCAAGTTGTTCCGAAGGAGCACGAGTGCTTTCACAAAATAAAAATAAGCTGGGTGATCTCACTATTTTAGTACTCAAAACCTATGGCAATGCCGGCTACCCGGGTCCGTCAATAAAAGAATTCGTGTCACAATCTGCACCAGCGGTACTGCTTTCAAAGAATTGGCATTTGGGTAACCTAACGAAACAATCGACACAAGTATATAATCCTCGAAACTATCCGGATATTTATTTTTTGATTGATAAAAGTGGCGTGATACGAGAAGTCAATGATGCTCCGGCAGCAACCATTAGTGACATACTCACATTCGCACAAAATTAAGGCGCTTCATTTATGAACTATTTCAATAAAGCGTTCCGTGTTGTATTTAAATCATCAAGATACCGAGTCTCCGCATTTTTAACATTTATTGTATTTTTCGTTGCGTATTTATTTATCCTCCCCGCAACATACACAGGCGGAAGAATTGGCATGGTGTCATTGCAATTTATCACGCCAGAATTAGCAGTCTTTGCATTTTTGTTCGCAATACTTTTATCTCTCATTCTTCCATTTGCAGTGTATGCGTTTCAAAAGAAACAAAGCAGAGGAAACTCTTCCACAGTAGGTAGTTTTTTAGGCAGTATTATTCCACCACTTTTGTGTTGCTCACCACTTTTACCCACACTCGCCGCGCTTCTTGCCGGATTCTTTCCATTTATCTTTGGTATAAGCGGTTTTGTCCAAGGATTTATCGCCACCTACGAAACTCAAATTTTTACTATTGCCGTACTTATCCTAATATATTCACTGTGGCAAAACGCGCGGCAGGTAGTGTTTGCACAACGCGGAGTATGCGAGCTTTATACAAATAATTAAAAACTATTTTAGAAAAAATAAAGAATAACTCATCAAAACAACATTAGGGAGAAAAAAATAGAATTAGATACCTTTCTTCACAAATGAACATTTGCTCTGATTTACAAGAACAATTTTATAGCGAAAGTCCATATATGCTCATAGGGAAAAGACGGAGTTCGTTAAAAAACGAAGAACGCAAGAAGACATAAGTAAAATCGGTAGGTATCCTTCTTAAGAAGGATACAATACTTTTATCCACTCCTTTTTCATTCAAAATAAAAAACAACATTTTATTTACTCTGAACATATTTTGAAGATAAGTACAATTGGAATTAATGTGGTGGTTCTTCACTGGCATTATCTAAATAATTTTGACAGGAGTCTATGATTTCACGTCTAATCTGGGGGGTAATTTCTGAATTTTTAACGGAGAGTCTTTGAGTGTTATGCGCTGCAAATATATGATGAGTAGCACGATAGGTTGGTGATGTTTCAGAATCACGCCCCTCAATATCTCCTGGAAGCGTCAATCTGCCACGCTTCACATACGAAGCCACTAAAGCGATTATTTTCTTGTCCTGATAGTGATTGAGTATCACATCAAATGCCTTTCGGATATTTTGCCAATCTTTGGAACGGCGATATTCTTCGGTTGCGACACTTGCGAAAAGATCAAGTAAATCGGTAGCCTTTTTTTCAATATCAGAAATTTGTTTTTCAGGATTATAAATTTCGGTAGGAATGGTGATGATTGGCTTTCCGACCTCGTCTTGTTTATTTTCTGTGAAGAGAAAAGAGTACACATTGCCCTCAGCAATAGCACCAGCAGTCTCATGCAGGTGACGCATATAATCTGTTGCTGTGCCTAATGCATCAAAACGATTGATATCATTAATAGAAGGATGGTTAATTTGGTCTTGTCTAAAGATGTCCTGCATTCCTATGGAATGAGAAAATAAACTCGGTTGTTTAATTTCAATTCCCGATGGATGAGCTCCATAATAGTCTGTGAGTCCAAGTCGTCGGACATTGTCCATCGTTTGCTCCGGAGTGCCTCTATAACGTTTTGAATCTACGATGAATGGTAAGAGCTTCAAAAAAGCACCTGGACGACGCAGAAACATCGCCCCTGGTTTTTTCGCGTGATGTTCATCAAAGCTACGAAGTATGCGATCTCCCCATTGATCTATTTTGGACCAAAATCCTCTTGTGTCGTAAACCAATTTTCCGTCTGCATCATTTACCAGCTTGCCACCATAAATTCCCATAGTACTTTCGTACCCCAATCCTTCTTTTGTCGGAAAATTTGATTCTTGGACATTGCTGTTAATCCATGCCCGAATTTTATTGACAATTCCTTGGTCAGCAGTGTTTACTTCTTCAGAAACTTCTTTGAGTAAAGAAGTTTCTGATTTTTCATCAGCCAGCTTTTCATTTTGTGTGCCTTTCAAGTTGGGTTTGTTTTCAAATGAAGCCATACTTTAATGTTTACTTTATATAAGTATAGTATACCTCTACTATTAGAAATAATAATAGTAGATAGATACTTTCCTATCGGTCTACCCTTCCCAGTAGATATAAAAAAGAGACGGCCGTTTTGGCCGTCTCTAAATAAATAACTATTCCTATACAACAAATCCATCAATCATCACTCGTCCGTTATATTTTTTAATCAATTGTATGAGATTTTGATTACTTTGTATTTTTTGTAATTCTTCTTTGTTCTTTGCAACAATCACCACAGTAAATGGATCTTTTTGAGTAAATCTATCACCAAAACCGTGGTCACCAAGAGCAATATCAATTGCCACTCCTACTTGTGCAAGTGCATCATCAAAAGAAACTACCGATCCACTCACTTGGAAACCAGTTGGAAACGCCTGTATATCTTGAAGAGAAAATCTATCAAGAAAAGTCAGATATACGCATTGCTCATTATGGAAATCTAACGTGACCGATAATGTTTCTGGGTGTGTATTCCCTTTAAGTAAGCCACTTAATTCTTCTGCCCATGCCGAAGCATCTTTTTCAGCATGTTCTCGTGAGATTCCTTTTTCAAGTGAATAGAGACCAACAGCGCCACAATCTTCGTGCAAAAAAACTTTCTGCACGCCTTGTGAGAGTAGTTTTTCTACCAAAAGGTCACGAGCGACAGGGTCATCTTTTACAAGAAGTCCCGATCCAGCAATGGCAACAGCATTCTTAAAAGGAGCGACACGACCGTCCATGCAACACACACAGTCGCGCTCGTGCAAAGTCATATTCCCCACTTCATTTTGGTTTTTCAGGGCAAACACAGAGAACCCTCCATCAGCACGGATAGACTGCATACATTCGTGAGTGCTATTCCATTCTTGTTCAATTTTGTTCATATATTCCTCCTTGTTTCGATTGTTGTTTGTATCTGTCTTACATTCCAGAGGCATGATACTCCTGTGCTAGTTACTCTTCAAGTAGCTACTTGAAGGCACTCCCATAATCCATCCATAGTTGCACAAAAAATATCCTCAAAAAACCAAATTATGTCAAATTTACAAAACACTTCTCATTATTTACTAGTATTGACAGTAATAAATAAGAGGTAGAGGATAAACCTAACCACGACGCTTGGGGTGGGTGGCTTGTCAAAAGAATAATTACACATAACAGCTACGTAGCTATTAGTTAGCTCGTAACCGCGCTTTGCGCATACAAAATATATGAATACAAAAATGCTCGTGAACTTTAGCAAAATGTTTTCCGTAAGTGTTGTGTCTTTATTCTCTCTCCTAATGTTCGCACCTGTTGCCAGTGCGACGACGCCACCAAGTTGTGCTATTACAATCATACAACCGACGACGAGCAGTCACCATCATGGAACTATAACAATAAAGTGGACAGATACTGGTGCTACGGATTGTAGTTCTACAAATGTGAATTTCAGATATAACTCTCCCTCAAAAGATGCTAGCAATCTTACACAGATAACATCAGCTTTTGCTGACACTGGCACAACTGGAGTTACATTCGATACTACTTCTGTATATTCAGGAGATCTTGCCGGGGTTGAAGATGCTAGTGATTATTCAATCAGTGCAGATGTTGGTGGAACTGTTCTTTCTACGGTTAGTTCTTTAACGATAGACAACACGCCCCCAATTATAAGTTCTGCTACCACAAACGACAGCGATGGAAATGGGAAGATTTACCAGCTTATTGTAAATTTTAGCGAGAGTATGGACAGCTCTATCACCAGTACAGCTGGTATAACTTT
>QIHK01000076.1 GCA_003230945.1 Candidatus Kaiserbacteria bacterium | reverse complement strand
TTACCGGCGCTTTCAATTTTTTCGCATACGGGGTACTTGGATTGGTGCTCATACTAGCGATTGGTTTGTTCTTTTATGGGAGGCTTATTACCGCTCAGAAAAATATAAAAGACCAAACACTCGCGAAAGCAGAATCATCTATTAATCCTGTCACTGTTCAGAATTTCGTGCATTTGCGTGACCGTCTTTCCTCTGGTGCACAATTACTTGACCAACACATTTACCTCTCGAATTTCTTCGGTACTCTTGAAGCGATTCTTCCTACTACAGTGAGTTTCTCGTCATTGCACCTGACGCGCAATGACACGGATGCTATACATCTTTCTGGTACTGGTATTGCGAAGAATTTTAATGCACTCGCGTCTGTCTCAACGGCATTTGCAAAAGATGGCCGCATCAAGGATGCTATTTTCTCGCATATCGTTATAAATAATTCTGGTTCAGTATCGTTCTCTCTTTCAGCGACACTCGATTCGAAGCTCACTGCTTTTGTTCCAAAAACTAAGACTGCTCAAGCTTCTCCTTCTGTGGCAACGACGTCCAGTAGTGCGCTTGTTACAAGTACTTCAAGCGCATCGAGCGCAACAACCACACCATGAACAGTCGCATCCTTCCCATTTTTGCTCTCGTCGCTGCCATCGCCATATTCTTTGGATATGTAAATCCTCAATGGAATGGGGCAATAGCCTCTACAAAAGCGTCTATCGTTAGTGATAATCAGGCACTAACTGCTGCGAGCGATTATGTCGCTCGCAAAAATGAACTCGCGTCAAAGCGCAATGCGATTGATCCGACAGATCTTGCACGTTTAAAGACGTTCCTTCCAGATTCGGTAGATAATGTGGGTATGATTCTTGACTTGAATGCCCTCGCGGCTCGTTCTGGACTCTCACTTTCTAATGTCGATGTTTCCGCTGGTCCGAAAACTGGATCTACGGGATTGGGAACGAAAGTTGGAGAGGGTCCCGTAGGTTCGGTCGAACTCTCGCTCTCAGCACTGGGGACGTATGATTCATTTAAACGATTCCTCAGTGGTGTAGAAAACAGTACCCGATTGCTTGATGTCCGTGATCTCACAATAAGCGGGTCGAACACGTCGGTATATACTTATAAAATGAGTATACGTTTGTATTGGCTCCGATAATTACTTATTATTATGAAATTCGATTCAAAAACTATATTAATTATCATCTCAGCGCTCATTGTAGCTGGTGGTGCTTATTGGTACTTCTTTACCGGCACTGGTAATGAGCCACCACTAACCACCACTACAGATCAAAATGTTGTACAAACACGCTTTCAGAATCTCGTTGGTGAGCTCACGCCGATTTCGTTTGATACCAAAATTTTCTCTGATGGGCGCTTTCAAACATTAGTAAGTCTTGCGACACCAATTAAATCTGAGGCTTCTGGTCGCCCCGATCCCTTTAAGCCTGTTGCCGGAGTGAGTAAAAAGTAAGTAGTTACCCGAATGGGTATTATCGGTCGATAAAAAATTTTAAGAAATTTGAAATGGGAAATAATATGAGTATATATATTATAAATACTAATCATATAGTGTGCACCGATTATTCGAATCGGTTCGTATGCTGTATTTCATAAAATGAATCTTCTCGAACCACTGCTCGATCAAGGTCTTCTTACTCCTGCTGACCATGCAGCAATAGAGGCTGAGCTTGCAACAAAGCGTCCGATTGAAGAAGCTCTTGCCGAGCGTGGCATTACCATTAAAGACGCTCTTGCGGTAGCTGGCGAAGCGTATGGTATTCCTACTCGTATTCTCGATGATCCTCCTGTAGAGCTATCGACACTCAACTACATTCCAGTTGATTCAGCTCGTCACTATGGTTTTGTGCCACTTGATGTTGCAGAAGGAGCACTCGAAGTCGGTATCATCGATCCGGACAATATAGAGGCGATGGACGCGTTGCAGTTTATTTCCGGAAAGCTAGGTATGCCCTACAAGGTATTCCTCATTACTAAATCTGATTTCGCGCGGGTACTATCAGCGTACAAGAATCTTACTGGAGAAGTGGGGAAGGCTCTTTCAGAAATTGATACCGTCACACAAACAGGAGACCCTGATTTAGGAACTTCACCGGACATGTCACCAAAGACAGACCAAGAAGTAGCCGAAAAGAAAAAAGAATTAAGTAGCAGTTCTCTTGACCTCACTGGTCCTGCCGAAGCTTTGCATGCAGATGCACCAGTGACAAAAATTGTTTCGACCATTTTACGGTATGCCATTGAAGGGCATGCTTCCGATATTCATATTGAACCAACAACAAAAAAAACACGAGTGCGTTTCCGTATGGACGGTGATTTACATACTTCGCTTGAATTACCATCTAAAATACATACCGCTGTCGTAGCGCGTATAAAAATACTTGCAAAACTTCGTCTTGATGAAAAGCGTAAACCTCAAGACGGTCGTTTTTCTGCCACCGTAGATAAACGACGTATTGATTTTCGTGTGTCAACTTTTCCAACAGAACACGGTGAGAAAGTTGTGATGCGTATTCTTGATCAATCAGCATCAACGACGACATTGGAATCTGTCGGATTCACTGATAAAAATCTTGAAGTAATTCACGAAATGATGAAGGCACCATATGGCATCATTCTCATAGCTGGACCTACCGGTTCAGGTAAGTCGACCACATTGTTCGCAATGCTTTCAGCACTTGATCGCGAGAAGGAGAATGTTGTTTCACTTGAAGATCCAGTAGAGTATCAAATAGCAGGAGTCTCACAAAGTCAGGTACGTCCAGACATTGGTTACACATTCGCTTCAGGGCTTCGTTCTATTCTTCGTCAGGATCCAGATGTCATCATGGTTGGTGAGATTAGAGATAAAGAAACAGCACAACTTGCTATTCAAGCGGCACTTACCGGTCATCTCGTTTTTTCAACAATTCACACCAATACCGCTGCGGGAGCCATTCCGCGTTTGGTTGATATGGGTGTTGACCCATTTCTTATCGCTCCAACACTGATTGCGGTCATTGGGCAGCGTCTTACACGTAAACTTTGTGAAGGTGCCGCAAAATCTTTTCCAGTATCACCCTCACTTCAAGTGTTACTTGAGAGTGAATTTTCAGATCTTCCTGAGCAATATCGTGCAAAACTCCCGCCATTCAAACAGTTCTTTCATGCAATATCGACTGAAGAATGTCCAAATGGTACACGCGGGCGTACGGGAGTTTTCGAAATACTGAGTATGAATAAAGACATTGAACAGATTGTACTTAATGAACCAGTTGAGGAGAAAATATATACCATTGCACGGGCCGGTGGCATGCTTACCATGCGTGAGGACGCCATCATAAAGGCCCTAAATGGTGAAATCCCGTTTGAAGAAGTAAATACACTCGGTGGAAAAATATTTCCAGCTGACAAAGAAGTGTGAGGCATAAACGTAGTATACTGAAATCATATGGCATACCACATCTACCTCACTGATGACGACCGCTTTCTACTCGATCTCTATTCGGTAAAATTTAAAAATGCTGGGCATGACATTCATTCATTTAATGGAGGTGAAGAATTACTTGCTCAATTACGTAAGGGAGAGAAATCTCCGGACGCTATTCTTCTCGACATCATTATGCCAGGTATCGATGGTTTTGAGACTTTGGAGACGATACGGAAAGAAAATCTTGCTACAAGTGCAAAAATTATTATTCTATCGAATCAGGGTCAAGATTCTGATATTGAAAGAGCTAAAGCACTTAATGTTGATGGCTATATTATTAAAGCGTCCGCTGTTCCATCAGAAGTTCTTACGGAAACAGTACGTATTCTTGAAGAGAAAAAGGATTCGTAAAAACTTAAATTTTTGAGATAGATTCTTTCATGACAGCCAACAAAAAATTACTTACTCTTCTAGACCTTGTTATTGCGCAAGGTGGTTCAGACCTTCATATTTCACCAGAAGAGACACTAATGATTCGTGTTTCAGGCTCGCTCTTGCCGGTAGCGAAATACGGTCCGTTCAGTAATGAGGATACTGAAGCAATGTTGAGTTCAATTGTGCCACCAGACCGCTGGGAATCTTTCAAGGAAAAACAGACTGTGGACATCTCCTTTGCCTATAAAGGTGATCGTTTTCGCGTGAATGGTTATCAGGTGCAAGGAATGATTACGATGGCACTGCGTCTCATACCAAATAAAATACGTACTTTTGATGACTTAAATCTTCCTCCGATACTTAGTGTCTTTACTCAGCGGGAGCAAGGGTTTTTCCTTGTCGTAGGTCCAGTGGGGCAAGGGAAGTCAACGACACTCGCTGCCATGATTGATCATATAAATGAGAGTCGTGCTGAACACATTCTCACCATTGAAGATCCAGTTGAATATATATTTAAACCGAAAAAGTCACTTATCCATCAACGTGAAATACATATTGATGCTCCTAATTTCCATTCAGCACTGCAGAGTTCTTTCCGTGAGGACGTTGATGTCATTATGGTTGGAGAGATGCGTGATTACGAGACGATTTCTTCGGCTGTTACTGCAGCAGAGACTGGGCATCTTGTCTTTTCGACACTTCACACAAACAATGCCGCTCAGACCATTGATCGTATTATTGATATGTTTCCGTCGCAACAACAAGACCAAGTACGCGTACAGCTTGCAGGAAGTCTCGCCGGCATTTTCTCGCAACGACTCATTCCGCGCATTTCCGGCGGACTCATTCCAGCCTATGAACTTCTTATTAATAACAATGCCATCGCTAATCTTATTCGAGAAGCACGCACTCATGAGATTAGTGCGGTTATTCAAACCAGTTCACAAGAAGGTATGATAGATATGGATCGTGCGCTTGCTGAGCTTGTCCGTCGTGGCGAGGTAACGGTCGAACACGCCTACGAACACGCGATGGACACAAAAACTTTCGAAAGATACCTCTAATATGCTTTTTAAATATCACGCAATTGATCAAGATGGGCACGAACGCGATGGAACTATTGAGGCTCCTTCACAAGAAATTGCAGTTTCCTCTTTGCAACGTCGTAATCTCGTTATTTCATTTATACAGTCAAATGAGAAAAAATCACTTCTTAATTTAGATATTGAGTTCTTTAACCGTGTATCAAATAAAGAAATTGTCATTCTATCGCGTCAAATTGCGACGCTCTTTGAAGCACAGGTTTCGGCACTCCGTATTTTTCGTTTGCTCGCTTCTGAAGTAGAAAATAAATATCTGGAGCACATTCTCTCGACAGTGGCGAACGATTTACAAAGTGGCAGTCCAATCAGTAAAGCGCTCTCGCGACACCCTAAAGCTTTCTCTGTATTTTACGTAAATATGGTACGTGCTGGGGAAGAAAGTGGAAAACTCTCTGAGATATTTGGTTATCTCGCGGACTATCTTGATCGTACATACGATGTTGTGAGTAAGGCGGAGAATGCTCTCATATATCCAGCGTTCGTTGTTGCCGTGTTCTTTGGTGTTATGTCACTCATGCTCACACTCGTCATTCCGAAGATTAGTGCAGTTCTCGTTGATTCAGGTCAAAAGGTTCCTCTTTATACGAAAATCATTATAGACTTGTCGAATTTCCTCGTGCACTACGGCATATTCGTACTCATTGCTATCGTAGCGCTTGGTATCTATATATGGCAGTTACGAAAAACACCACGTGGCGCGCTCGTTCTCGATACTCTGCGGCTCACTGTGCCGTATGTAGGCACTCTCTATAAGAAACTTTATCTCGCGCGTATTTCAGACAACTTCTCTACAATGCTCCTTTCGGGTGTCTCTGTAATTGAAGCTCTTGATATTACTGCCTCAGTTGTTGGTAATGCCGCATATGAAGAAATATTGAATCAAGTAAGTTCTGAAGTAAAAGGGGGCTCTTCTATCTCAGATGCGCTCGCGCATCACGATGAGATACCGGGCATTATGGTCGCTATGGTAAGGGTTGGGGAAGAAACCGGTGAACTTGGGAAAATTCTTATGACACTGGCAAAATTCTATAATCGCGAAGTGAGTAACGCCGTCGATACGCTTGTGAGCCTTATCGAACCAATCATGATTGTTTCTCTCGGCCTCGGCGTCGGCGTTCTTTTGGCAGCAATCTTGATCCCTATTTATAACCTCGCTGGTGCAATCTGATTCAGAGTTTCAAAAAAGAGGTTACTCTATTGGCTCTATAATAAGGGGTTATCCACACACCCCCACTGCAGTCCTGTGCATTTAGCCGTACAATTCAGTTATTAACCGCACAATATAAAATATGTATAATAATCGTTATAAAGGTTTTACGCTTATCGAATTACT
>QIHK01000017.1 GCA_003230945.1 Candidatus Kaiserbacteria bacterium | reverse complement strand
CTGAATCAAATACAAATAATAATACCGCCTCAACAAAAATTACAATTCTCGGATCATAACTCGCAAGTATTTAGTAATAAAAAACTGACCACGTTTGTGGTCAGTTTTTTTATAAGAGCTCTACTTAAATGCTATACATCAAGTGTGGCCGTCTTGGCATTTGATTGAATAAAACTTTTACGACTAGCAACATCAGTTCCCATAAGAATATCAAAAATACGATCAGCTGCCTCAGCGTCTTCAATTACCACACGTTTCAACACACGGCGTGAAGGATCCATAGTAGTTTCCCATAACTCAGAAGCATTCATTTCTCCAAGACCCTTGTAGCGCTGTACATTTGCTTTCTTCGTCTTTGCTGCTGTTTCCTCACCTTCTTCCGTAGGTTTATCTTCTTCAAGGTCGACAACAATATCTTCATTCACAACACCCATTTCTTTTAAAATCTTAACTTTCTCGGTATCGTTATAAGCATAGTGCACGTCTTTACCACGAAATATTTTATAGAGAGGTGGCTGGGCAATGTATACATAACCACCATCGATAATAGGACGGAAATGTCGATAGAAAAGTGTGAGGATAAGGGTGCGAATGTGTGCCCCATCCACATCAGCATCAGTGGCAATAATAAGTTTATGATACCGAAGCTTCGACAAATCAAAAACATCACCAATAGCAGTGCCAAGAGCAACAACTAGATTCTTAACCTGCTCCGAAGCAAGCATTTTCTCAAGTCGTGCCCGTTCAACATTTAAGATTTTACCGCGTAATGGCAAAATAGCTTGCGTACGCCGATCGCGACCAGTCTTCGCTGTGCCACCAGCCGAATCTCCTTCCACAATAAAAAGTTCACTTTCTTCTGCACTCTTGGTCTGACAATCAGCCAACTTGCCCGGAAGTGTCATGCCTTCGAGTGCTCCTTTACGTAATACGGAATCCTTAGCTGCCTTAGCTGCTTTGCGTGCTTTAAGAGCGAGCATTACTTTATTTATGATGGCTCGAGAGTCCTCAGGATTCTCCTCGAGGAACGTACTGAATGCTTCACCAAAGATAGAAGCAGTGGCACCTTGTGCTTCAGTCGAACCAAGTTTAGCCTTTGTTTGTCCTTCAAATTGAATTTCTTGGAGCTTTACTGAAATCACAGCGGTGATGCCTTCAAGTACATCATCACCAGTAAAATTCTCATCTTTTTCCTTTAAAATATTGGCTGCTCGACCATAAGTATTAATGGAACGCGTGAGTGCAGTCTTAAATCCGGTAATGTGGGTACCACCTTCATTGTTGTATGTGTTATTTGCAAAAGCAGTAATACGCGGAGTAATGTCGTTGATATACTGGAGCGCGACTTCAACAAACACACCATCCTGTTCTTTATCCACATAAAAGACGTTCTTGTGAACCGGTGTTTGATGTTTGTTATAAAACGCCACGAGAGATTTTAGTCCCCCATCAAAATAAAATGTCATCGAAGGAGCATTGAAATGCTTACTACGAAGCATAATAGTCTCTGTTTCAAATGCACTTTCTTCAGCACGTGCATCAATGACTGAAATACGAGTGCCTTTCACAAGATAGGCTTGCTGGCGCACATGGGCAATAATTTTCTCAGGTTGATACTCGATACCTTCTTTAAAAATAACTGCATCAGGTTTAAAGAGAATAATCGTGCCGTGCTCTTTTGTTGTACCAATTTTCTTTACTTTCGCTTTCGCTTTACCGATTTCGTACTCCTGCAAATGCATACCGCCATCTTGGTGTACAACAACTTTCATATTTTCAGAAAGTGCATTCACCACTGAAGCACCAACACCATGGAGTCCTCCGGAAAATTTATAACTGCTATCTTCCCCACCAAATTTACCGCCAGCGTGGAGTGTCGTCATAATGGTTTCGAGTGCAGAGACCTTCGTTTTAGGATGAATACCAATTGGGATGCCATTACCATTATCCGCTACACGAATCCAACCATCAGGAAGAAGTGCCACTTCAATTTCATCACAGCGACTAGCCATCGCCTCGTCACGAGAGTTATCAAAAATTTCCCATACGAGATGGTACAAACCGTCAGAACCGGTAGTACCAATGTACATACCCGGACGTTTGCGTACCGGTTCAAGGCCTTCAAGTATTTGAATAGAAGAAGCGTCGTATGCCTTCTTTTTTGATTTTTTTTTGCTTAATGTAGCCATAAAAATAGCCGTTTTCCGGTTATTCTTAGTATAACACAGACATCTTTATTTTCGGGTACTTTACCGCACTTCGTAGCCGATAGAGACGAGGGCTTCTGAAATTTTTTCCATAATACTATTTACTTCCTTATCAGTAAGAGTTTTCTCCATTGATTGAAAGACAAGTCGAAATGCGAGTGACACTCGACCCTCTTTTTCAAAATGATCAAATTGATCGATGCGATTACACAATTCTCCGGCATTCTCACAAATTATCTTCTCTACTGTTGACTCTGCCGTATCGACTGGAACCCATAAAGCAATATCACGCGAAATAAATGGATAGTGCGAGAACGGTGTAAACGTATTGAGGTTACTCAGCTTTGGTGTGTAATTCTTGCCATACTCGTCAACCTCTGTAACGGAGAGATTATCGACAGATCCTTGTGCGCCATTCCATAGCGTCACTTTCTCAGTTGTACGTAACTCGACATGTTCATTATCCTTTGGAAAAACAGTACCGACTTCAAAAAGTTTTGGTTTCTCACCAGGAACGAGCACGAGCGGTGCATACCGCTTCGCTTGGGTGAGCGCTTCCTGCACATTTGTCTCGAGAGTAGTACGGAGAGCCGGCTTTGTTTTATCCATTGGATTAGCCAGATATACCTCCCCTTTCTTTGCAAAAGATTGAGTTGAGACTTCTGTAAAACCTTGTTCTGTTAATTCATCCTTTATACGTTCTATACCGTGCCAGTGTGTCTGGTTTAGATCAGTTTTTATATTCGGAAGTTCAGTCGCTGGTACGCGATCATAACCCAAGATACAGCCTACTTCTTCAGCAACGTCTTCAGGAAGAAGTAAATCCGGACGAGAATCAGATATATGAAGTGTGAGAATATCTCCCTTTACCTCAGAGGGTATATCAAGGCGACGGAACACATCGACAATTTCTTCTGTTGAAAAAGAAGTACCGAGAATAGCATTAATACGAATAAGAGAGACCGCAAGCGTTCTACTTTCCTTAAAAGGGATTTTGTTCTTCAGAGGTTTATCGAGAATTGCTGATAACATGCGGGAAAGACCTTCAGCACTATTACAGTCATGTGTTCGGTTCGGAAGGACTTTTATATCGAAGATATCATTTTCAATCCCATCGATTTCAAAAGCATGGAAAGTAAAAGCGTCCGCAAGAATATCATTGTGAGGCAACGGTACTGCAAAATATTTTTGAAGTTCAGTTCTTGAGATTTTCATATTTATTTTTTATCAAAGGCATAATTAAACCTCGTATCTCCTGAGTGAAAGAGTCGGATATCGGGAATACCGTATTTCACCATAAGAATACGTTCGAGACCCCCACCGAAAGCAAAGCCACTCACTTTTTCAGGATTAAGTCCTGCATTTTTGATAACGTTCGGATGAAACATACCAGCGCCAGCAACTTCGAGCCAGCTCGGTTTCTTCCCGGGTGCCTCAAACCATACATCCACTTCAACAGATGGTTCAGTGAAGCCAAAGAAACTTGGACGAAAACGTATCTTTGCATCCGAACCAAGATACTCACGATAAAAACGTGTAAGAGTACCTTTCAAATGTGCGAGTGTCACCGTGCCTATAGGACCCACCGCAAGACCGTCTATTTGATAGAACTGTGCCTCATGTGTTGCATCGGTCGCTTCATTACGAAATGCCTTTCCTATCATAATACGACGCATCTCCGTACCACCCGCTTTTGCAAGTTTCTCGAGCTCACGAAATGATACTGACGTATCATGAGTACGCAGAAGTTGGTCGGGGATATCTTTTATCCAAAAAGTGTCCTGCATACTACGCGCTGGATGATCTGGTGGAATATTGAGCCCAGTAAAAACATGCCATTCATCTTCAAGCTCGGGACCTTGCGCAATACTAAAACCCATGCGACCGAAAATATTCATAATCTCACGATTTGCGATAGTGGTAGGGTGCAGACGCCCTGGGGTGATCTTTTTAGGCATAATGGAAAAATCATAACAAAATGCTATCGTTAACGCCATGAATCTCGCAGTGTTCGCCTATCCATTTCTATTCATTACGCTATTCTTCGAATCATTTGTTCTCGTAACACTTCTTTCGAAACCTGCACGTCTCGCGCGCAAGCGTATTCCTCATGCTTCTCAACCGACGGTTGCCGTCATTGTTCCTTGTTTTAATGAAGAAAGTACTGTTACTGACACCTGCAAATCACTTCTCGCTCTCAAATATCCTCATAAATTACTTGAGATTGTACTCGTTGATGATGGCTCGACTGATGGAACTCAAAAAGCAATGGCACATTTTGCGAAGAATCCACGTGTAAAAATTATTCGTAAAGAGAATGGAGGAAAACACACAGCACTTAATGTCGGCATCAAGGCAACCACTGCAGAGATTTTCGGTTGCCTTGATGCCGATTCATTTGTCGAACCTGATGCTCTTGGCGAAATCGTATCGAGCTTCACGACACCTTCCGTTGCTGCGGTTACGGCAGCCATGTCCGTCCATCGTCCAAAGAATATACTTGAACACATGCAAAATGCTGAATATATTTTTGGTATTACTCTCCGTCACGCCATTGCCTCAATAAATGGTCTTTACGTTACCCCTGGGCCGTTTTCTTTTTATCGCCGTTCTATTGTTGAATCACTTGGCGGATTCCGTGAAGGTCATAAGACAGAAGATATGGAGATGGCTCTTCGTATCCAACAAGCAGGTTATGTGATTGAAAATGCGTTACGCGCCCGTGTCTACACCAAAACTCCCCGTACTATTTTGACACTTATCTCACAACGCACCCGTTGGACTACGGGATTTTTACGTAATATGTTCGGTGAATATAGAGGACTTATTGGGAATCGTCGTCACGGAGCACTCGGGGTGCTTATTCTTCCACTTGGTCTCTCAACAATTGCGGGAAGCATATTACTTTTCTCCGTTTCTTTATTTGAACTTACTCGCGCCATGATAGCCACACTAGAAATACGTGCTGGCATTCCACTCACGTATGCGTATCTTCCCGGCATACCATCCTTTGATTGGTTCTACTTTCCGACAAATGTTTTTATGATTCTCGGCATACTGGCTGTACTTATTTCGCTTACCATAATTATCATCGGTAAGCGTCTTTCACGAACAGAAGGACCTCTCGGACTTGGGCTCGTTTCTTATGTGTTCCTCTATGGTCTTGTTGTGCCACTCTGGCTTATTAGATCAGCTACCGATATCGCGTTTGGCAAGAAACGTAATTGGCGCTAAAGTCTCATTTATATGTCATTAGCTGTCCGTAATGCGCTCATCGCGCTCGCTATAACTATCACCCTTATTATCACTGTTGCTTATGCAGTGAACTATCTTAATCAGCAACGAGTCGATGAGTTAACAGCTATCGAAGATCAACTCTCAATAGATACCCTTTCTTTAGACACACAATTCTCTTTACTCGAAGCAGCACCGTGTGGATCAAGTTCTAGAGGCCCGGGACTTTCAACTGAACTCTCTCATCTTGGAGATCGTCTTGCATACACTGAAGGCCAGCTTGGTACCAAAAATACTCAAGTCATTCGACTTAAAGAGCAATATTCACTGCTCGAAATACGCGACTATCTTATTACAAAAAAAATTGCTATTGCCTGCGGAACAAAACCGACGATTGTATTATATTTCTATAGCAATGTTGGTGACTGTGGCGAGTGTGATAAAGCTGGTTACGCTCTTTCATACTTACGCAATACGTATCCAACGCTTCGTGTTTACTCATTCGACTATAATCTTGATTTAGGCGCCTTAAAGACACTACTCATCGTCGAGAAGATAAAGAAACCGCTTCCTGCCTTTATTATTAATGGTGCACAATCAAACGGCTTCACATCACTTAAAAA
>QIHK01000059.1 GCA_003230945.1 Candidatus Kaiserbacteria bacterium | reverse complement strand
TTCCTCAGTCTCGACATACCAGCAACAGAAAAAAGTACAAGTGCGAAAAGAAATAGCAACAGCAACAGCACTTGTCGCGTTACCTCCATTAACTACTCTTGATGATACGGCAACATTGATTACGCAATCAATGGTGACAACGGCAGAAATAGCTCAAGAGAACGCAGGGACATTTACTACCTCTGGAATTAAAAAAACTGTATCACTCGCAAGTGCAGTGAGTGGTTTACAAGCATTTAAAAACCCACAGCATCTCGGTGCCGTTGCAGGACAAGGATATGTCGCTATTGGTGAGTGGGAGTATCGCTCAATTGTTGGTGTGTTTAGTACGTATCAATCATTCATTACAAATGCAGGAGATAAAGCATTTGCCTTAGGAACGCAAATTATTCATGGTTTTCGGACCCTTCCGCCATTTATTGATCATATGAATCTAGCTTTAGGCAGTAGTGTGATATCTCTTGCACATGGCGCGATTTATCTCGATATAAATGTCGCATATGGTCTCGCTGCAGTGATACAAAAAAGCTCTCAAGAGAGTTTTGTAGCTGTTGAATCACTTGGTGGTTCTATTGAACGAATAGCTTTGATTGCACCGAGCCGTATTACAGCGGTATTTCTTGCTATTACCGATATTCCTGCTCATTTGGCACCAAAAATTGCGGAAGCGGGGTGGCGTATTGAATACAGTACGGCTAGTCACTTTATTGCAATAGTAGACAAAGTTTCGAACCGTTATCTTGCACTGGTAAATAGCAGTGGAGTAGTGGTGTATCAGAGTGTAGCGATTATGTATGCAGTTCCTGCCACAATTAATACTTGGGCGAGCACAACACAGCTAGCAAACGTATTGCACTTCAAATGATATGGAATGGTTTATTCAGGTATCTAGCAGAATCAGTATTGCAACTTTGGTATTTCTTGCCATTTCTAGTTTTATGATAAGCAAACCACTTACCGCACATGCACAAATCAACATGAGCGCTATTGCAAAGACATATATAATTTCTGGGAATACACCAATATCCGGTGACCTTATTTCCTTTGATAAAAATACACAAACATTTCATTTGTCACATCTTGTGAATGATCCGAATTTGTTTGGCGTTGTAGTAAAAAATCCTGTTGTAGTACTTCGTAAAAATGATGGGGGTATACCATTAGTTGAGACTGGGGAAGCTCTTGTGAATGTTACGACTATAAATGGCCCCATCCGTGCTGGAGACTATATCACTACATCCAGTATTCCTGGTAAAGGACAAAAAGTTACAACAAATAAATCGTTCGTTCTTGGGACTGCACTTGATTCATTTCTTGGTGCTTCAACAACATCAACAACTGCTAAGACATCAGTATATGAAGGTTCTATTCGTGTCTTAATTAGTATCGGTCCAAAAGTACTTACCTCTACAGCTTCATCTTCTCCAGTCTTTTCAGTGGTGAATTCAGTAACAGATATTTCATCTATTACTTCAAAAATATTAAAGTATCTTTTAGCAGCAGTCATAACTATCGGTACTATTACCATCGCTTTCAGAAATTTTGGTGCCAGTTTGAAAGACAGTGTTCTTTCTGTTGGTCGTAATCCACTTGCGAAATCTTCTATTCAATCCATGGTAGTGCTTAATACTATACTCATTGTTCTAGTGAGCGCAGCTGGATTATTTATTGGGTTTGCCGTTCTTTTCTTACCAATATGAGAATTATTTATTTAACAAAATATATATGAACAATTTACAGTCATTCTGGTCAACACTTCTTTCTGCCTCACTGCCGGCGATTCTTATTTTGGTGCTTATACTAGTGCTTACTGCAATTCTAGTACTTGTTGTGGTTGTTGCTCAGTTTGGAACTCGTTTACGGTATCTCTCAACACCTATTTACGACAAAATTGTTAAGGAAGCTGAAGAGAAGGCAGAACATATTCTAGTCGATGCACGCGAAGAAAGTGGGAAGATGCGCACAAATGCCCAAGCTGAGGTAGAAAAGATTTATGCAGACCGTAAAACGGAAGATGAACAATTTCGAGCACAACAGGTGAAGCACGTCGAAGATATCACGACACATGCAAAGGCACTCCTCAATAAGCAGACGAGCACTATAGCGAATCTCTCAGAAGAGATTGTAATCGAGTTCAAAAAACAATCTGCGGTAGCTGAGAAGATTCTTACTGATGAAGCAGGTCTTATCAAACAGGAACTCACCAAAGTTGCCGCTGATGTTCATAATGACTACAAGGAACTTATGAATGAGACAAAACATAAAATTGAAGAAGATTTAACGAAGGAGATCGAATCAGCACGCCAAGCAGTACGAGTATATCGTCAGGAGCGCCTGACTCTTCTTAATAAGGAAATTGTTGGTTTAGTTGAAGATACTGTCCGTATTGCGCTCAATAAATCACTTTCGTTTGGTGAACATCGTGACCTCATTCTGAAATCACTCGCAGAGGCGAAGAAAGAGGGTATTTTTAGCACTTCATCATGATGAATACTTTGCTTAAAACATTCACTGAACATACCTATAGCCAATCTGATTTTGCATATCGGATGAGTCTTCTAAAAGAATTTCTTGAGTATACCTTCTTCAAAAAGAATCAAGAGAGTCCCGGAAAGGAGACTATTGATACATTTGCGAAAGACAGTGATAAAAAAGAAACTGACATAAATTTTCTACGCACGCTTCCAGAGACTTTTTTAAAAAGTTTTTCTAGAAATTCTTTTTATGACGTACTGAAGAAGTTTACTGAAGAGATTAAACATTCAAAAACTATTGCACTTACCGTACCAGTTTCTCTCTCGCATGCTGACATAGAAGCCATTGGTGTGTGGGTGCGAAAAAACGTTGATGTTGAAGCCATGATTGAAATAGATGTTGAGTCATCTATCGCAATTGGATGCCAAATTATGTGGAATAACATTTTGCATGATTTCAGTTTAAACCACTATTTAACTGAACATGCTAGTGCCGTACATGAACTTCTGTTAAAGCGTACGACGGTCAAGAACCAAACATAATGCATCATGCAAATTCACGAACATAACACTATGGAAGGAGAGGTTGGCTTCATTACTGAAGCAAAGGGATATCTCATTACGCTCGAAGGTCTCCCTTCGGTTCGAATTAATACTATTATTGTTAATTCGAAAGGGCACCGTGCAATCGTAACAGCACTTAAACAAGAGAGTGTGCAAGCTCTCCTTTTAGATCGAGTTAATCCGAAAGCTGGAGATAGGTTTATTATTTCTCCAGACGGCGTGCAATTCTCGTTTGGGGATCATCTTTTCGGGCGGGCTATAAATGTTCTTGGTGAACAGGCCGATGGACTTGGCGAATTCTTGAAACCGAATTCACCATTACGTATGGAGGGTGAAGCACCAACAATTAGTGCCCGCGCGCCGATGCTTGATCAACTTATAACTGGTATGCCATCGGTTGATATTCTACTTCCAATTGCAAAGGGTCAGCGTCAGCTGGTTGTAGGTCCTATCTCGAGTGGGAAGACTGTCTTTCTAGAAGAGGTATTTGCACACCAAAAAAATACTGACGTGGTATGTATATATGCTTTTATTGGCCGTCCGCGCGCTTATATAGAAGAAGCTGTGGCCCGACTCTTTAGTGAACGGGGAAATAAAAAAACCATTGTCATTGTTGCTTTTTCCGATGATACGGCACCTGAGGTCTACATTGCTCCTATAGTTGCGCTTGAGCTTGCAGAGTTCTTTTCGTGGGAAGGGAAAGATGTTTTGGTAGTGCTTGATGATCTTGGTAGCCATGCGAAATATCTTCGTGAGATTGCACTTCTTTCCGGCGAAGTACCGGGTCGTGAATCCTATCCTGGTGATATGTTCTATCAGCAGGCACGTTTACTGGAGCGTGGTGGACGTTTCAATAGAACACTTGGTGATGGAAGTATCACTATTCTTCCCGTGCTTGAGACAAATATTGAGGACCTTTCGAATCTTGTCTCTACGAATTTAGTATCAGCAACTGACGGACATTTTTTCTTTTCGCCGCTTCTTCACTCAGAAGGTTATTTCCCAGCACTTGTACCAGAACAGTCTGTAACACGCGTAGGACGCAAAGCACAAACAAATTTAGCGAAGCAACTTTCTATACGTGCACTCGCACTTATTGGTGAATACGAGCGTCAACGTCGGTTTAGTCAGTTTGGTATGCAATTGTCGGAAAAGACTCGTTTTATCCTTACCCAAGGAGAGTCTATGCAAACTTTTCTTAACCAAGATTCATCACGTATTATTCCGATTGAATTACAGATTTTTCTTCTCTCTCTAATTTTTACTTCCCTTTTGAAAGGTAAAAAAACCGGATTTGCACGCCTTAATCGAGATATACTTCTTGACGAAATTCCAAAACATAAAGAATTAGAACCGATACTGGCAAGCGCAAGGCGCGGAACAGTGTCGCTTGATTCTTTCTTAAATAAGCTAGAAGAAAATATGCTTTATATTCAAAACCTATGCAAAGTTCAGTAGGATCACGACAATATGAGCTTGAAGATCTCGAAACTATTCGATTGATTACTTCAGCGCTCTTTGACATCAGTGCTGAGAAGACTGGACGTTTACGTGATGCTTTTGAGAAGAATACTATTTTCTATGAAGAGATAAGTAACCTGTATCAGTCTATTAAAAATACAGCACGTAGACGTGGAGAATTACCGAAACAAGCTCCTACTGTTGTCCATAGTGTTGCTATCGCCTTTACTTCAAATGCGCGTTTCTATGGAGCAGTAAATATAGAAGTCATGAGGGCTTTCGTTGAGGCAATACAACGTAATACAAAAGTTGATTATATTGTTATTGGTAAAACAGGGAAGACATTTCTTGAGAATAATCCTGAACTCGCGAAAAATGTTGCCTTCTTCTCATTCGAAAATGATGAGCCGACCAATGATGAGATGAAGCGTCTTCTAGAGAATGTTAGACCGTATGGTGAAGTGCAAGTCTTCTACCCATCATACATAAATGTATTTACACAGGAAGTAGCAATACTTGATATTGCGTATGCACCAGCTATTAAAGAAACAAAAAATACTAATAAGGAGATTGATTATATCTTTGAGCCAGAACTACCAAAAATACTTCGTTTTTTTGAGACTCGAGTTCGGCACATTATTTTCCAACGGGTAATGCTCGAATCTGAACTTGCTCGAACAGCTTCCCGACTCTTTTCAATGAATCGCGCGCAGGATCGTGCAGACAAATCGATTGTGAAAGTACGTCAAGTAATTTCGCAAGAGATTAAAACTTTTAATGATGCACGATTATTGGAATCATTCTCAGCAATTTCAAAATGGAAAAAATAACAAAACAATTCGTAGGGAGGATATATGGAGTACGCGGACAAATTGTCATCGTGCATTGTGAAAGTACCTATCGTCCTAGGCTTCAGGAATTGCTTTCTGCAGAAGATTCTCAGAGTGTTCAGTTAGAAGTACATTCCTATTACGGGCGAGACATGCTTTTTTGCTTACTTTTTTCTTCTAATGAGGATTTATATCGTAATATGCGCATCGTGAGCAGTGGAACAACTCTTTCTGTTCCAGTAGGGAAGGCAGTGCTTGGTCGTGCAATGAATCTCTATGGAGAACCAGTCGATGGAGGTAAAGCAATTGAATATAATGAGACACGCCCAATTAATAAAATTGCACGTTCGGCAACGTTAAATCCGACGCCACAACGGGGACTTGTTGAGACCGGCATTAAGATTATTGATTTCTTTGCTCCTCTCGTCGAAGGTGGACGCCTTGCACTTGTTGGTGGGGCTGGAGTTGGTAAGACTGCACTCATGACTGAAATCATTCGAAATATGAATGCGACACGCCCGCATATCACTATTTTCGCAGGTATTGGTGAACGTATACGAGAAGAATATGAACTTTGGGAATCTCTTAAAGAAACAAACGCACTCGCGCGAACAGTACTTATCAGTGCCCATATTAATGAGAATGCAGCTATTCGCTTTAGAGTAGGGGCTTCTGCAGTGACCCTTGCCGAATATTTTCGAGATGAAGAGGACACAGATGTACTCTTCTTTGCAGATAATATTTTCCGTTTTGTTCAGGCAGGAAGTGAACTCTCAACACTTCTTGAAGAGATTCCATCTGAGTTCGGATATCAATCAACGCTTCAAACTCAAATGGCCCAATTTCAAAATAG
>QIHK01000037.1 GCA_003230945.1 Candidatus Kaiserbacteria bacterium | reverse complement strand
GACACGCTCGCCAAGTGCTCCTATCTGTTTTCTGTTCATACCAGATAAGTCCATGACTTTAATAATAACAGTCTATTTACTAGATATTCTTGGGACTTTAGTTAAAATGGTGCAAAAGACACCCTGTCCTTTATCCACACTATTCACAGCTTTATCCACACATTCAAAATGGTATTTTTACGCCGTTTTTTGTGTATTTTCTCGCTCATCTGTCAAATTTCATTCAATTCCCTACTCCTTTATACCGTTGTAAAAATACCCAATACTTAAAATTATTTAGTGCGGGTAGGGAGAATCGAACTCCCATTATCTGATTGGCAACCAGATGTTCTACCATTGGACCATACCCGCTCGATTCATATATTCGCATATACTGCGATTGCAGACAAGGATATAGTTAAGAATTAGTCAGCTTTCTACAGCTCAGTTGACGCGCGCGTCAGTTAGCGCGCCATGCGGATAATCAATCACTCTGCAATTAGTTTTGAACCAAGATTTTAATTTAATACTTCCCCACCCAAACACTTGGTAGGCAGAATTGAACAGAAATTTTTATTCCTTTTTAAAAAAGGTGGGGGCGAGGGCGAGAAAGGATGAGCCTGCAAAATTTTGTTTTTGTGGGTTCGCTGTAACGGAATGTAGGCGAAAGTGGCACAAATTAGTTTGTTGTTCACATACCCAGAGGCGTGTGTGATACGGCACACCGGAGAGTTTCTCACTTTTCTTATTAGAATTACTAAGTGCTTCGCGCACGATTAGTATTTGTTTTGAGAATAATTTTTGATATTGGTGCCCCGACCAGGATTCGAACCCAGAATAACTGATTCGAAGTCAGTCGTGATATCCATTTCACTATCGGGGCTTATTTTCTAAATAGGTATCAATAGGCGCACAACACATTGAGACACTAGTTATGTATACTACGGTACAGTTAGGAGAAAGACCATACAGGTATTAATATTTCAAACATGCACTTCCCTATTCCTCATGATGTTTTAAAGGTTTCAGGAGCTCTTCGTGAGAAGGGTTTTGAAGTGTACCTGATAGGTGGCTGTGTTCGAGATATTCTTATTGGTCGTGTGCCTAAGGATTGGGATATCACTACAAATGCTATACCAGAACAGATACAAGATGTATTTCCTGACTCTTTTTATGAAAATGAATACGGTACGGTTGGCGTAAAAACAGGCTCTGAAGATGAAAAAATTGCGATTATTGAAATAACTCCTTATCGTATTGAATCTAAATATTCCGATAAACGCCGACCAGATTCGGTAGAATTCGGTACTTCTCTTACTGAAGATCTTGCACGACGCGACTTCACTATTAATGCAATAGCACTCGATGAATCTAAAGGACAACTTATAGATCCTTTTGATGGACAAAAGGACATAAAAGACAAAATTATCCGTACCGTTGGTTCCCCGTCTGAGCGTTTTAATGAGGACGCTTTGCGTATGCTTCGCGCAGTACGATTTATGGCAGAACTCGATTTTGGTATTGATGGCGATACAGCACTAGCAATTAGTGAAAATAGCAAGCATTTAAGCCATGTTTCACGTGAAAGAATACGAGATGAGTTTATACGTATTCTAAAGTCAAATAGACCAAAGGAAACACTTATGCTTACCCAAAAACTCGGTATGCTTGAGTTTATTGTACCGAATCTTATTCGTGGTATAGGGATAGATCAAAATCAAGCTCATTCGTACGATGTTTTCGAGCATAATCTTCGTGCGATGCAACATGCCGCTGATAAGGGTTGGGATTTTGATATTCGCCTTGCGAGTCTCTATCACGATATTTCTAAGCCAGAGACCCGCCGGTGGTCTGATGAAAAGAAAGATTGGACATTCCATGGTCACGACGTTGTTGGTTCACGTGTAACACGGAAAGCCCTTCAAGACATGCACTTTTCACGCGAAACAGTCGAAAAAGTCTCAAAATTAGTCAGATGGCATATGTTTTTTTCTGATCCAGAACAAGTAACTCTTTCGGCAGTTCGGCGTATAATCACGAACGTTGGGACTGAGAATATTGATGACTTACTTAAATTACGTATTTGTGACCGCATTGGTACCGGTCGTCCTAAGGAACAGCCTTTTAGGCTTCGTAAATACATGGCTATGGTAGATCAGGCTCTTAGAGACCCTATATCTGTGACTATGCTTAAAACTGATGGTAATCGCATCATGGACAAATTTCACGCGAAACCTGGCCCAAAAATAGGGTTTACTCTTCATGCTCTCCTTGAAGAAGTTCTTGATGATTCAAAATTGAATACGGAAGCTTATCTAGATAAGCGTACGGAGGAGTTACTCAGAATGCCGGAAAGCGCCCTTAAAGAACTAGGTGAATCTGGGAAGAAAAAGCGTGGAGAACGAGAAGACAAAGAAATACAGGAAATTATGGAGAAACACCATGTTTGCTGAATCTTACTTTTAGTTACACGCGAAACATTATCTTCTATATAAATTCATTTTGAATTATCCTGTAAAGGATTTATTTCGAATGAATTCCTATATTTTATATAGGAATTCATGTGTTATTTAGAATAAGAATGTTTCATGTGGAACAAAAATGGAGCACCTATAGTATTAGTAATATGTGAAACATGGTTCACATGAAATTTAGATACAAAAAACCGCCCCGATAAGTGGCTGAATGCAATAAGGAGCGGGGCGTAAATTGTGGTGCATTCAGCCCGAGATTTGGTGGGCGGTTTTGATGAAAGAACTTGTGCGAGACACGCGGAGCCGTACTCATTTGTTTGTTGCGGATCGCCGCTGGCGGTAGCAGGTCTACGAGTAGTCAGCACAACTGATATGAAATGTTCTAAGAAAGATCTCTCTGTCTTTAGAAAGAATACTCTTATAAAGGACAGTGTAAATAGGGTACCTGTGGATAATGTCTTTTATGTCCTTTAAGACAGGGTTAGAGAAACAGGGCAATGGTCAGAACCCATAATATTTGGATGGATATCAGCACTTTTGAAATACTTGGTAAGTGATTTACTCGCAAAAATATAATCAAGACGCCATCCTACATTTCGAGCGCGCGCATTTTGCCAATGTGTCCACCAGGTATATTTATTTGATTCATTAGGATGTAAATCTCGAAATGTATCTATAAAACCGGCAAGAATTATTTTATCAATACCTTCACGTTCCTCCTTTGTATAGCCATGTTTTCCTTCATTTTCCTTAGGATGTGCCAAATCGATGGGGCAGTGGGCAACATTGAAATCACCGCAGAAAACCACGGGTTTTTCCTCCTCTAGCTCATTTATATACTCAAGAAAAGCTGGATCCCATTGCGCGTAACGCAAGGAAAGGCGTGACAAATCTCCCTTAGAATTTGGCGTATAAACTGAAATTATATAGAGTTTGCCAGTATCAATTGTGATAACACGGCCTTCTTCGTTTGGATTGCCATACTTATCATTTTCAAGTTTATATTTCTTTACAATATTTTTCGGTAATCCAAATAGAACATTTTCTGGTGTTCGTTTTAGAAAAATGGCAGTACCGCTATAACCTTTTTTCTTAGCTGGATTCCAGTATTCGTCGTAGTCGGGGAGATTAAGTGGGGACTCTTGTTCCTCAGCTTTTGTTTCTTGAAGACAGAGAACATCTGGTCTAAGTGTCTTTATAAAGGGATAAAAGAGATCTTTGCGATGTACCGCTCGTATGCCATTCACATTCCAGGAAATAATTTTCATATTGGTATTCTAACGTATGAATTTCTAGAATACCCCTAAAGATAGGGGATATTTTTAAATAAAATATATTATAAGGTCTTATTTTCCCCGTGCGTGGTATTTCTTATGTATTTCACGTAAATGAGAATCAGTAACATGCGTATAAATTTGCGTTGTATTGATAGAAGCATGCCCAAGAAGTTGTTGCACTGAACGAATATCAGCTCCGTTACTAAGAAGATCGGTGGCAAATGAGTGGCGAATAATATGAGGAGTGACTTTTTTTGTGATGCCTGCTTTAGCAGCATAGATTTTCATGTGGCGCTGAATATCTCTTGGAGTAATGCGATGAAGTTTTTTAGGCCTGCCATCGACAAAAAGTGCTTCTTCCATATCGGTACGTGCTTTTAAGTAGGTACGTACTGCTTTTTTAGCAGAAGGAGAGAGGAAAACAACGCGTACTTTATCACCTTTTCCTCGTACGGAGAGTTCATCACGAGCGAGATCGAGATCACTATTAAGGGCACAAAGTTCAGAAACACGAAGTCCGGTGGAGAAGAGAAGTTCCAAAATAGCTTTATCACGTAAGTTTTTAAGCCGTTTTTCTATATTTTCTTCTTTTGAGAGGAAATCTGTTGGTGCTTTCATGAGGCGATCGAGTTCTGCAGAGGTTATAAGATCGAGATGGCGTTCCGGAATCTTTGCAAGCTCAATGCGTTCGGGGGATATACAGTCAATATCACGTTTTCTGAGGAACTTCAGGAAAGCGCGTAATGCGATCATGTAATAATTTTGGGTGCGTCGTTTCATGTAATCTGCACCGGTACCATGTTGGCGATTGAGCCACAGACGAAACGCACGAATATTCTGTTCAGATATATCTGTAGTTTTCTTTATGTGCATCTGTGTAAAAAAACGCGATAGATATCGATCGTAATTCTCGATAGTCTTCACAGCACGTCCACGTTCTATCTCTATATATTCAAGAAATTGGCGTTTTGCGGTTTCAACATCCATATACAATACAAGTATACCCCGCAAGTGCGCACAATAAATATTTTGTTTTTATTTTTTTGTGGAAACAGACTAATATCTCTCTGTACTTTGACTCATTGGACTCTAGTATGGCTCTCTAAGACTTTTTAGACACATTTGCTTAAATAAGCAAGGTATGGTAATGTGCTCAGCACATGCTTACCGCAAAGAAAAAGACAGCAGTTATAAAGGATTCTGCTCGACATGAGCTAGATACTGGCTCTTCAGATGTCCAAGTTGCACTGCTTTCTAAGCAGATTGATGAACTAGCTAAACACTTGAAGAAGAACCCAAAGGATTTTCATTCCCGTCGTGGACTTCTTCAAATGGTTGCTGATCGTCGCACACATTTGCGTTATCTCGAGAGTAATAATAAACGTCGATATAATGCGATTATTAAAAAACTTGGTCTCAAGAGATAAAACATAGTTGTAGTTTTTGTTTGATTGGTGCATAGATTTTCTCTATTGCGTATTTCAATATATTTCTTACAAATTCTTATTTCTTATTTTTTCATTTAATCTTTGAAAGTTTCAAAAAGGTGAGAATTTCTTGAAATAGGGAAGTGGTAGTATGTGTTTGTAGCATATAGTTACAAAATTTTAATAAACTTTAGTTATACGAGAAGGAAACGAAGCGGTATTTTTATACTACTCCAGCTCCCACTCATTACTCAAAAATTATGGCAGTTATTAAACACCCAGCGCAGCGCGTAGGAGTATTCATTGATGCACAAAATCTTTATCACAGCGCAAAACATCTTTATAAGACACGAGTTGATTTCGGAAAAGTACTTGAAGAGGCTGTAGGAGGACGTATTCTTGTGCGAGCAATCGCCTACGTTATCTCAACCGAGTCAGGTGATGAGAAAAATTTCTTTGGGGCTCTTACTAAAATAGGAATTGAAACAAAAACAAAAGATCTCCAAATCTTCGCTGATGGCGCGAAGAAAGCAGATTGGGACGTTGGTCTCGCTATTGATGCAGTAAAACTTGCTCCAAAACTTGATACCATCGTTATTGCTTCTGGTGATGGAGATTTCATTCCACTTATTCAATATCTTGACATGAATGAGGGATGCCAGGTAGAAGTCATTTCGTTCGGTAAATCTTCCTCAAGCAAACTTAAGGAAGCCGCTCATGCATTTACTGATATGTGTGACGACCCGAAGAAGTTTACGATTTCAGCACGCGGATAACCATACACAAACAATACCGCGGCGCTTTGAGGCGCCGCGGTATTGTTTATAGAGCACTATATTTGCTTGTCAGTGCGTTACACTAAGAAGTACATGGATTCTTCTGATAATGAAATCGACCTAGAAATTGAAGACGATGACACGCTTGATTTAGAATCAAAAGCAAGGTACGTGCGTACTTTTGCTGCCGATATGGAAACCGTCAAAAAAGGTGGCGTGCCTGATCTCGTACTACTTAAATCATCGAACGAACCTGATGAAGCATCCCAATCAAAATCACCACCAAACTCAGCACCTCAGCCGGAGCCAATG
>QIHK01000030.1 GCA_003230945.1 Candidatus Kaiserbacteria bacterium | reverse complement strand
CCGTATGCTCCAAAAACTACTGGAGTATCGTTGCCATCGGCATCTTTAAAAGTGAGACCAAGTTCTTTGGTATAACGCGTACCATATTTAAAAATGTTGCCCACTTCAACTGACTTTGCTTCTCGTAGTTTCTCTCGACTCATACCAAGGCCAGCAAGAATGTCATCTTTGAGTACTTCTTCGTTTACTGCAATACCTTTCTCATCATCGATATAAATAAGATCTTCTCCAGCATCGCAAATGGTCTGAAATTCATGACTAAATTTAGAAAACATGCCACCTGATGCAAAAGTGAGAAAGGTTTTATCGCCAATACCAGTGCGGGCATATATTTTTTTATAAGCCTGTATTGCTTGTTCGTAAAAGATATCAAGCTCCGCTTCACTACGGCTGAAAGAGTACATGTCCTTCATGAGAAATTCGCGACCGCGCATAATACCCGACTTCGCACGTAATTCATTTCTGAATTTATTCTGGAATTGATAGGTATAACGTGGTAAATCACGATACGAAGAAATATGATCACGCATCATGCGCACCATTGGTTCTTCATGAGTACAACCGAGCCCAAGAGTGCTTCCATTTTTGAGTTCTGTTTTAAACCACACATCTACTTTCTTATCATCCCAGCGATCTGTCATTTTCCATATTTCAGGATCCTGAAGTGTAGAAAGAAGTACTTCCTCTCCACCAATAGCATTCATCTCCTCACGGATAATGCCACGAATTTTTTTAATGACGCGTAGTCCAAGAGGAAGATAGTCATACACACCAGCCATTTCTTTGTGCACAAACCCAGCACGTACTAAAAGTTTTGCATTTTTCGAAATCTCATCAGAAGGCGCGTCGCGCCGTGTTTTGGTGAAGAGAGTTGATTGCCTCATAATCATCTAAGTATAGGCTTCTGCCACCGAAATCGCAAAAGTACAAAAATAGGGTTTTGTGTTTTTATCCGATTAACCTGAAAACATCGTTGATACTCACCACCACCATAAGCAAAATGAGCAGTGCAAATCCTATACCATTTACTATTTGAGTGACTCTCACCTTAATACGGCGACGTGTAATGCTCTCAATAATGACAAAAAGTAAACGTCCCCCATCAAGAGCTGGAATGGGTATGAGATTGATAAGAGCAAGATTTATAGAAATGATCGCCATGAGAGAGAGGAGGTCACCAAATCCTTGACCAGCCGCACTACCGACAGCCCCCACTATGCCGATAGGTCCGGCAATTTGTGAAAGGTCAGCGGAGAATGTAAAAATACCGTAAAAGAAGTGCCACAGTTCCACCGCAGTAATAGTCGTTGCGCTCCAGGTGAGAGATGCTCCATAGGTAATTGCACGAACAAACGATATCGGAACAATACCGATAGGGGCTACTTCCACACCAAGCGCGTATCGACTTGTGTCACTCGTGATAAGTCCTGTGACCGGTGAAGCAGTTACTGATTTACTATTTCCCATTCCATCTTTCACAGAAAGAGAGATGGAAGAACCATTACTTGCAGTGACGAATGATGAAAAACTTTTTGAACCAGAAACCGTCCATGTGCCTAACGTGTCTGATGCGGAAGTAATGATATCGCCTGGTATAAGACCCGCACGCGCCGCTGGTGAGCCCGGGAGCACATTGGCAACGGCAAGTTGTACGTCGCTCGCGCCACTAATCTCGTTGGGAGCAAGTGCACGAGGCGTTCCACTAACCAGTGCACCGGTAATGAGTATGTATGCAAATACAAGATTCATAGCCACTCCTGCAACAAGTACTATGGCTTGCAAAATGCGTGGTCGAGCAGAAAAAGAGCGTGAGTCACTCCCCTTTCCATCTTCACCATAAATTTTTACAAAACCACCAAATGGCAACCAATTGAGCGTATATTCTGTTTCGCCGATTTTACCGAGTAGCAAAGCTCGTGGCGGATAACCAATACCAAATTCATCAACACGCATTCCTGAAAGTTTTGCCGCGACAAAATGACCAAACTCATGCACGACAATGAGTGCAACAATGACGAGAATAAAAATAATGATTTCCATAATTAGTGAAAGATTCTATTGACTAATCTCAGTTTCTTTTTTCTTAAGGAAAGCAACAAGAGAGTTGTTACCCTCATCAATAAATTTTTGTACTTCCTCTTTAAGACGTTTAACTTCATCTTTACCAACGCCCCCCTCATCTTCTGTTGCATCAATCTCTTTAAGAGCATCAGTGCGGTAACTGCGTAATGTTACTTTTGCTTGTTCAGTTTTATCACCAGCAACCTTAATAAGTTGTACACGACGTTCTGAAGTTAATTCAGGAAAAGTGATACGAAGACCTTGATCATCAGAACCGACACCGACACCAAGATTTGCATCGGTGATTCCCTTCTCGATTTCTTTGATGAGAGTTACGTCCCACGGAGTAATGCGTAACGTACGTGCGTCTTCCATTGAAATGGAGCCTGCTTGATTAAGTGGTGTGCGTGCGCCATACATATCTACCTTGATACCATCAAGCAGAGTTGGAGTAGCACGACCGGTACGTACACCAGAAAGCTCGCGTGCGAGCCACTCTTCTGTTTCTTTAATTTGTTTCTTTAATTTTGAAAAGTCGTAAGCCATATATATCTATACTACCAAATAGTATTACAAAGTGGGTTAATACTATAACAACTCTTTTGGAATAACGATTGAGAGATGACTGAGTATCATTTTTAATGAGGCGCTCCGTTCATAGAGGAACCCACGCAGTGTCACAAGGTCAGTAAGAAATGCCGTAAGATTATTGCTACGTTTTTTACTAAATATTTGATATCCAATCGATTCCATACCATTTATAAGTGCAATAGCTTCTTCGCGTTTCTTGTGACGACTCTCTTCGTCTTTACCGTTTGTTAAACTTTTTATAATGGCATTTCGTTTCTCTCTCCCTCCTTTCAAAAAAAGGTCCGCATCTGGAAATATGGACCTCGTAGGTCCATATTTGGATTCATGCGGTATAAGTGAATCATTGTTTTTAATATGTAGCACTTGCACACGCGATCGGAGTGTCGGCAGAAGACCACCGAGTGTTGGAAGTATGAGAAAAAGATGTGTTCCAGGCGAAGGTTCCTCAAAAAGTTTAAGAAGTGCATTCTGTGCCTGATGATACACACGGTGTGCCGTGATAATAATGGCGCGATTTTCTCCAGAAAAAGCTTTTTGTGAAGCATGTTGCGTTACAGTACGCGCATCTTCCACCGAAAAAAGTTTATGACGGGAAATAATAATATCTGGATTTCCCTTCGTTTCCATTTTAAGTTCACTGGCGAGCCATGAGAGGACATGTGCGATACCCTCTTCTGATTCTGCTTCAATAACGAATGAGTGCTGTCGCATACAAATTATTTTAGAATATTCAGTCGCTATCGCTTCGCAAGAACACTCTTTTGATATGTATTTAAATGTTTAAGAGCAATACCAGTACCTCGCGCAACACAATAATATGGGTCGTTCGCGAGCTTCGCGACAACCCCAGTACGTCGGAAAACGAGTTCAGGCATCTGGCGTAGTTGTGAAGTGCCTCCAGTAAGAATAATACCGTTATCAATAATATCCGCAGCAAGTTCAGGAGGAGTGTCTTGGAGTACCTTCCGAATAGCCTGCGTCATTTCTCGCAGTTCACGCACCATCGCCTGTGTAGCATCATTGGTTGAAAGGTCAATGGTGCGCGGTAAACCAGAAATAAGATCACGACCTTTAACGGGCATCATGAGTTCTTCAGTCATTGAAACTGCCGATCCAATCTTTATTTTTATATCTTCTGCGGTCTTATCACCAATGGCAAGATTGTATTTCTTCTTAATATGGTCAGCGATAGCACGATCGAGACGATTCCCCGCGCATTTCACCGAAGTAGAAGCAACAATGCCACCGAGCGAAATCACTGCCACATCGATAGTGCCACCGCCAATGTCTGCCACCATGCGTCCCATAGCCTCGTGAATGGGAATACCCGCACCGATAGCGGCAAGAATCGGCTCTTTCACAACGTAAGCATTTTTTGCACCAGCCTTTATTGCCGCTTCAATAACGGCACGCTTTTCGGTTGAAGTAACACCCGCCGGAACTGATACAAGCACCGTTGGCTTAAATGGATTCCATCCGAGAGATTTTTTTAAAAAGTAACGCAACATCGCTTCGGTCACGCGGTAATCTGCAATAACACCATCTTTCATTGGACGATACGCAATGATATCTTCCGGCGTTCTACCAATCATTTTTTTCGCTTCAGTACCAATGGCAAGAATCTTATTTTTTCCATAATTCCCCTGTGCCTTCCCTACTGCCACCACCGACGGCTCGTTAATAACTACTCCTTTTTTAGGAACAAAAACAAGGACATTTGTTGTTCCAAGGTCAATACCGATTTTAGGTGAAAACAACGTCATTGAACGCATAATACCTCACTCACCTCACATTTGGCGAGACGCGGACAGATATACTCACCATTTCAGCTTTTTTTTGAGCTTCAATAAGTCGTAATGCTACTATATAGCCTATGCAAGAGAGACTTAATTTCATCATCGATGGCAGAAGGAAACTTACGGGCACCGTTGAAACGGCATGTTCAAAAAATGGAGCTGTTGCAATGATTGCCGCTTCCCTACTCAATAGAGGTATCACAACACTCACTCATGTCCCAAAAATTGAAGAAGTACATCGATTGATTGAAGTATTGCGCTCCATTGATGTCTCAGTTACCTGGGATAACTCCACACTCACCATTACACCGCCTACAAAGCCAAATCTCGATGCCATTGATCGCACCGCTGCGATGAAGACACGAAGTATTCTCATGTTTATCGGTCCGCTTATTCATTATTTTGATTCATTCAATATTCCACAATCAGGTGGCTGTACACTCGGTGCGCGTTCAGTGCGACCTCATCTTACGGCACTTGAGAAATTCGGCGTTACTATTAAAACGGCTCCCGATACCTACCAAGTCTCACATAAATCTCTACACCCAGCTGAAGTAATACTCTATGAATCAAGTGATACCGCAACAATCAATGCATTGTTTGCAGCAGCAAAAATTCCAGGAGAAAGTGTCATAAAATACGCATCTGCAAATTACCAAGTACAAGAAGTCTGTGGCTTCTTACGTGAACTCGGCGTTTCAATCGAAGGTATTGGTACAACAACTCTCACCATTCATGGTCTCGCTGATATACACAAAAATGTTTCTTACACTATCGCTGAGGACCCAACAGATGCAATGTTCTTTATTGCTGCCGCAATCGTTACTAAATCCTCCATTACCATCACTTCCATACCAATTGAATTTCTCGAAGTCGAACTTCTTATTCTCGAACAAATGGGGCTCACATTCCTACTTGAAAATAAACACCTATCAGCAAACGGCATCACGAAACTTGTTGACATTCATCTCAAACCTTCGGAACTTACTGCTTTCCCGGAAAAAATCCACGCGCGTCCTTACCCTGGACTCAATATTGATAACCTGCCCTTCTTTGCGATCATCGGTACTGTCGCAAAAGGAACGACCTTTATTCACGACTGGGTTTATGAAAAACGTGCCATCTATTACACCGAACTCGATCGCCTTGGTGCTAAAACTTTTCTACATGATCCACACCGCATTTCTATAGAAGGTCTAACACACCTCAAAGCTGCTGAAGTTATTTGTCCACCTGCACTTCGCCCGGCAACAATTATATTGGTCGGTATGCTTGGAGCAGAAGGCCGTTCAGTTTTACGTAATGTATATTCCATCAATCGAGGTTATGAAAATATAATTGCCCGACTGCAATCACTTGGTGCTGCAATTGAATCGGGAATAGATTAATAATTACTCCGCACGTTATACTACGTTTTAATGAAGTCTATTGGCGACCATCGATCAGAATATGAGAAAAAGATTAAAACTGTCAAAAAAGGTCGGGGAGGTAAAACAGAACGTGGTGAACTCATGCGTTTTTTCATGCGACATCTAAATCACGCACGCACGCGTGATGGGCTTATGCCTCTCACCATGCCACGTATGGGTTATATTCTCGAAAAGATTCCTACGGGCGATTTGTACTATCTTCAAAGTGTTTGCACTAGATCAAAAGATTTTAGTAAACGATTTTGGTGGGAAATCGACCCCAAAAAACATATAAAGGAAAATCCTTTCTAAATTTGATACACTCGAACACATGAAAGAGATAGTACAAGATGGCACTCCCGTTCTTAGAGAAACTGCTGAGGCAGTACCTGAATCACTATTTAACAGTGAAGAACTCTCACGCCTCATTGTCGACATGACTGAAGCTCTCGAAAAAGAACCGGATGGGGTTGCACT
>QIHK01000021.1 GCA_003230945.1 Candidatus Kaiserbacteria bacterium | reverse complement strand
CCATATATATGAGTTCTCACGAAGATAAATCATTCTCAATACTTCGTATTGCGTTCGGTGTTGTTTGGCTTATAGACGCAACATTCAAGTGGCAACCTGCATTCATCAATAATCTCACTTCTTATCTTACCGAAGGAGCACAAGGTCAACCGATAATTATTCAAGCGTGGATTGATTTCTGGGTGCAGACTGTTTCAGTAAATCCTCATTTTTTCGCAATTCTAGTTGCAATTGCTGAAACTGCTATCGCGTTCGGTCTCATTTTCGGTATGTTCACCAGAATAGCGATAATTGGTGGCATTTTGATGGCATTAGTCATCTGGACAACAGCGGAAGGATTCGGTGGGCCATATGTAACTGGCGCAACCGACATAGGTGCTGCCATTATCTATACCATCGTTTTCATCGCACTTTGGCTCGGAAGAAGTTGGCGCTATTACAGTGTAGATAAATTTCTACATGATAAATTCAATTTCACAATCGGGTCGTGGTAACAACAAGTACCGTATATTTTTGCAAGAAATACAATATATAGCTTAGTTATTTTTCAGCCAATTATGAACTTTAGAGGCCACAAGCTTCTCTTTACCGGAGAATCCATGTGTGACACCAACAATTATTTTCATAGAGAAATATTCTGATTGATTATTTTCTTCGAACCATACGGCAATATCTTTTGCAGGACGATCAGCGTACTGATCATCTCCTGCAAGAAAAACACACAGTGGTATTTTAATTTTTTTAAATGTATGTGGTTTTTTATTCGGGAGTGCATAGGAAAAAATCTCCTCAGTAGAGTCTGGAGTGCAAAGACTGAGAAATCGCTGTGCATCAATCGGATCTGAAAAAATATCTTCGGGAAGTAACGCATGTTTTTTTCCTTTTCTCACAAGGTCTTGAGCAATTCTTGTTGCCTCTGGCAATTTTCCATCAATATCAAACTTTAGTGCTCCGGCATAATCACTAAGTGGTGCAAGTAATATAATTCCTTTGATATTCTTTTGAGCATCCTTCCTACTTGCGTAGTAAACAGACTTTTGGCATCCCGTCGAATGTCCAGCAAGATAAATAGTGTGTACTCCAGAATTGTGTACGAAATCGATAACTCCTTGAATATCATCAACACACTCAGTGAAAACTTCATGTGATTCTCCAGCAAGGACGGAACGATAACCCTTTTTTGTATTAGTGAGTTGGTATATTTTTACAACCTTGTCATGTCCGCGATTACTAAACGTAATTACCGCTGTTTCCTTATCAACAAGGGATTCGGCAAGTGCCGTTTGAAAAGCTGAACTGGAGAGTCCGTGTACAAAGATAATGACGCGTTTCGGTTTCGCGGACCCAAACCAAAGTCCATTTAGTTTAAACTTTTTTGGTGTAGTGATATCAATGAGAAAACAGGGTTTGAGTTTCGTAGTATCAGTCATATTTTTATATTAAAAATGGGGATGTAATCGAAAATGCAATAAATAATAGCCTCTTCGTCTGTATTTTACACTATGCCAGTTAGACAGCTGTGCGTGTTACGCTAACACGTAGTTATTCATAATTACTATTCTCAATGAGCATTGAAATTATTGTTTTCTATTTACTCCTTATCGATAGCACGAGCAGTGTTCTTGTCTCATTCTTTGGTGAACAGTGGTACATAAAACATTTTCGTATCTTCTCGCGCTTCTTTCCGCCAGCAAAAGGATGGTCATTATACTATCTTGCACTCGTTCTTTGGGTGGGAACACTCTTGCTACGTTTAGTTGGCATTTCAGTGTACTAACAGAATTAATATCTCCTCCATTAAAGGAATGGATATAAGGACTCATTAAATGAGTGCCTCTAATACTGGCTAACAAAATCTTGTTGCGGGGGCGGGAATCGAACCCGCGTCTGGAGGTTATGAGCCTCCCGAGGTACCTCTCCTCCACCCCGCTATGAGAAAATTATACGCGCTTAAAGAATGCTTCGCAACTAAAATACAAGAAATGAGATTACCATAATAAATATATAAAGAAACAAAAAAATTCAAATACCTTTGAGTTCACGGAAAACAGCCTCGTATCGTTGAATTGTTCGGCTTGCTAATGTATGTGACATATCGAATGCCGAGCCTTCATGTGCAATCTGATTACGCACTTTGTGAGCTTCCCATGCATCTTGTAATGTATTCAAATCAGACCGTTCAATTTTACGCAATTTTTCACTCACGTTTTCACCCTCATATCCTCGTTGCGAGAGAATAGCATCGAGCATAATGTCGGCCTCTATAATGGCTTCCCGCCACTCACTCTTCGTTGATCCGTCTAAGAGCGTCCGAATATATTTCCAACGAGGATTTCCTTCACTTGCTTCTGGAGCAAGGAGAAGCGTATTGTAAAAACGTTCTTCACGTTCACGTAGCTCAAAGAGACGTATCATGGAGTAAATAATGACGCCGAGGGCAAGGACTGAAAGTATATAGCCGATAAAGATAATCCATAACCACACCTGAGCAGTGAGCGATTGAAACGCTGCATAGGTAAGATCATTCGAGTTATAGCACGCACCATGAAAACAATCGTAGATGAGGCGGAAAAAATACTCAAGGTTCACTTGATTTGCAGACATTACTATTTAGTATAGACGAGTTTCGTACTTATGCGGAGAGTTTCTCCACTGCACCCGCAGCTGCAAAAAGTACTGACTCAGCTTGATGTGGCGCAGTGAAATGTATACCGATTGGAAGTTGTTTCCCTTCTTTCTCAACCGTTCCCATGGGAATGGATACCGCCGGCATACCGGTGAGGTTTGCGGTCACGGTAAACATATCTTCAAGATACATTGCAAGAGGATTGTCAGTTTTCTCACCAAATTTAAATGCTGGGGCCGGAACGGTCGGAAACGCTACAACATCGCATTTTTCAAATACTTCATTGTATTCTTTACGCAACACACTACGTGCTGTATTTCCTTTTCGATAATAGGCATCAATATAACCAGCGGAAAGAATATACGTGCCGAGTAGAATACGGCGACGTGTTTCAGTACCAAAACCTTCAGTGCGCGAAAGAAGATAGTCATCTAATAAAGTTTCCCCTCGTACGGCATTCCCATAACGAATGCCATCAAGACGCGAAAGATTTGTAGACAGTTCTGCCGGTAAGATGATGTAGTACGCAGCAAGCGCATACGGACTTAAAGGAAGCGTAATATCAACAAGGGTGTGTCCTGCCTCGGTAAGTTTCTTGAGTGTCTCGCTAAATACGCGACGTACTTCCCCGTCGACACCGTCTTGTGTAATGAGATGGTGTGGCACACCAATACAGAGTTTGGTAGGCACTTCTCTTTTTGGAAAGAGGTTGGGTGCTATTGTCGTGGCATCAAGTGAGTCAACGCCAGCAATGACTGACAAAAGAAGTTCAGCATCTTCCACCGATTTTGTGAGTGGTCCGACTTGATCGAGAGATGAACCCAGTGCTATGAGACCTGAACGAGATACAGCACCATACGTCGGTTTCATACCAATAATTCCAGTATGCGATGCTGGCTGGCGAATCGAACCACCCGTGTCACTTCCAAGTGCTGCAATACACATATCCGCGGCAACGGCGGTGGCAGAACCGCCAGAAGAACCGCCAGGTACGCGCGTGGTATCAATTGGATTTTTGGTTGCACCGAAAGCTGAATGTTCAGTCGAAGAACCCATAGCGAATTCATCCATATTTGTCCGACCAATAAAAAGTGCTCCAGCTTTTTTAAGTTTTTTGATGACGGTGGCATCATACGTCGCAACATACTTTTCTAGCATTTTACTTGCCGCACTCGCTATCTTCCCTTCTATCAAAAGATTATCTTTAATGGCAAGAGGAATACCACAAAGTGGATTCATTTCACCATCAGTAATACGTTTTTGTGCAGATGCAATGGCAACAGTATCCGCTTCGAATATTTCAAGATATGCATTTAATTTTTCGTTCTTTTCTTTTGCTACCGTACTACACGCATCCCAAAGATTACGAACCGTTATTGCACCCTCCTGCTGAGAAGGTAGGCGTAGTCTTTTGCCAGCCTCAACTATTGTTAATTCATTTAATGCTTTCATATAGGAAGACACTACTCGTGAGAGATTATTTGCTTCACTGATAAATAATCTCCTTCTTTCTTAGGAAATTGCGCAACAAGCTTTTCAGTATACATTCCACTTTTGTGTGGATCTTTATCTTCACGCATGACATTGCGCAACAGTGGCTTTTCTTCACTCACTTTTTGTAAATCAAGTTTTTCGAACTGATTCATATAGCCTATAATCGCATCAAAATCTTTTGCAAAGGAAGAAAGCTCCTCATCAGAGATTGATATACGCGTGAGCACAGCGAGTTTCTTTATCTCTTCAGCCGTTATCATGAAAATACTATAGCAAATACTTCGTACTTTCGCGCGAACTAGAGCCGTTGTAGAAATTCAGATTCATTGATAATTGGAATACCGAGTGATTTTGCTTTCGCGAGCTTTGAACCTGCAGATTCACCAGCCACAACAAAAGAGGTCTTTTTTGATAGAGAATGCACCGGTTTTCCGTCCGCATGGCGCACTAATGCTTCTGCTTCCTCACGAGAAAGTGAGGGAAGCGTGCCAGTAATAACGACTATCTGCCCAGAAAGGGCACCTCCTATAGGAGCTTTAACTTTCTTTATTTTTAGATGTTTCGTGAGACGTTCGAGTAATTTCTTATTTTCTTTATTAGAGAACCATTCTGTAACCGCACTGCCTATTATCGGACCAACACCATCAAGAGCAGTAAGTGTTTCCTCACTCGCCGACGCAAGAGCTTTAAGCGTACCGAAATGAGTTGCAAGGAGATACGCACTCTCTTTACCCACATGCAAAATACCGAGCCCGATGATAAGTCGGTCGAATGAAATACTTCTAGCGGTAGAAATTGCCTTAATAAGATTTATTGCTTTGGTTTCCTCAAATCCTTCAAGGGTCAGCAACTCGTCTTTAGTGAGATCAAAAAAGTCATCGAACTCAGAAATGAGTGAGTGTTCCATGAGAGTACGTACGGATTCACGCCCCATACCGTCAATATTGAAAGCATCTTTCCCGGCAAAGTGGATGAGTTTACGAGACTGTTGTTCAAAGGAACCAGAGATGACACAGCGATGTGCTACTTCGCCCGGCACACGTTCTATAGCACCATCTCCGCCACAAAGTACTGAGTGTTTAGGAAAATGCCATGCGTCTCCATTTTTCGGGCGGAGTTCTTTAACAACAGAAACTATTTCTGGGATAATATCTCCCGCTTTTTGTAGAATTACAGTGTCTCCAATACGAATATCTTTTTCTAAGATAAAATCCTCATTATGCAATGAAGCTCGGGCAACCGTTGTACCAGCCACAGAGACTGGAGTGAGATGTGCTACTGGAGTGAGTTTCCCTGTGCGCCCTACTTGAAGCGTAATATCTTCCACTATGGTCTGCACTTGTTCAGGTGGAAACTTATAGGCAATGGCAAAACGAGGAGCTTTGCCGGTATAACCTAATAAATTTTGTATCTTCACTGATTCAACTTTGAGCACTATGCCATCAAGCTGATAATCGAGACTTTCCCGTGATGGACCATTCCACTTTTCCCAATATGAAAATACTTCTTTAAGAGTCGCATTCCCTTTATGTTCCGGATTTATTGGGAAACCAAGATTTGCAAGATACGTAAGTTCTTCACTTTGTGTTTTTGGTTTTGCTTCGGATGTCTTTGCAAGATCATAAATGAACGCACCGAGCGGGCGTTCTGCAGCAATCTTCGGATCGAGTTGGCGAACAGAGCCAGCGGCGGTATTCCGTGGATTAGCAAATAACGGTAGCCCATTCTTCTTCCTTTCCTCGTTCAATCTTAGAAATCCTGAACGAGTAAGATACACCTCACCTTCAACAATAAGGTCTATAGAACGAGTTAACTGTTTTGGAACTTCAGCGATAGTGCCAATAGTGTGAGTAACATCCTCACCAATAACTCCATCACCGCGTGTAGCGGCAAGTACGAGTACTCCGTTTTTATACGTAAAGATAATTTTCAATCCATCTATCTTTAATTCAAGATCATAAGTTGGCGTTGCGCCAGAAAGTTTTTGAACACGCGTATCAAACGCCTTGATCTCCTTTGTATCAAAAGCATCATTAAACGACCATTGTTTAGCCATATGAGACACCTTCTTGAGTTCCGGTAACGCTTCACCAATAACACGAGAAGTAACTGATTCTAGCGAACTAAGTTCTGAATATTTCTCTTCAAAATCCTTAAGCTCACGGTGGAGAGAATCATAAGCGGAATCAGAAAGCTCAGGAGAATCGAGTGTGTAATATAGATGCGCATGGTGCGCGAGTAATGCACGAAGTTTTTTAGTGCGATCTCTTATCTTTTTTGGCGCAGTCATATAGGAAACTATACCGTGAATTTGAGTACTCTAAAAAGACCTCATACAGAAACTAATAACTCGCTTTGAGACCACGCGCAACGAAATGCACA
>QIHK01000003.1 GCA_003230945.1 Candidatus Kaiserbacteria bacterium | reverse complement strand
TGCTATCCTGCGAAAAAAGCGGGATTAGTTTAATGGTAGAACATCAGTTTTCCAAACTGATAGCAGGAGTCCGATTCTCCTATCCCGCACCAGAACAGAACTTGTCCGCCTTTGGCGGACTTTTTCTTTGGCGATGGAAAAGAACGAAAAAACAACGACAAAACTTTAGTTTTTGATTGTGAAAACACTACCACTAGTTCCATCAATACGGATCTTGTCACCATCTTTTATTTTTGTAGTTCCATCAACTGTTCCCATAACGGCTGGTATGCCATATTCTCTCGCAACAATAGCTGCGTGAGACATAGCCCCACCAGTATCTACTACTATACCGAGTGCTCTTTCAAAAAGGGGCGTCCATGATGGATTAGTGTATGGGGCTATGAGAATATCGTTATGTTGTAATTTATCAAACTCCGAACTATTACGTATTATGCGTGCCGTGCCTTCTGCAATACCAGAACTCCCTGCAGTTCCAGTAAGAATTGCTCCTTTCTCGTTATTTTTTATACGATATAATCTTGGATCCACAACTGGCGTATTTTTAAGATTTTTATATTTTAATTTACGCTTTGCAATAAGATTCTTTAGTTCATCAATCCTACTAGCTTGAATTGGTAAACTTTTTGCAACTTCTATCAACTCATTAAATTTGAAATAAAACACATCTTGCTGATCAGTAAGTATTCCTACTTTGGCAAAACGATTACCAATCTCCAAAGCAGTGTCGCGGAGTACTGGAACAATCATCATCAAATAAAATCGTGTGTTTTCTCTAATCTCTTGAAAATGCCGTGCGGTTGTGAGTAATTTTAAAAATAAAGAGCGAAACGGATAAAAACGCAAAACTGATTTTGTAACAATAAGATTGCAAATACCGTGCCATTCTTCTTTTGTTTTTTCTCTCAGAGGAGTTTGGGCAAGGGTTTTTAAAATTTCAAAAACTATCTCTGGGGATTCTTTCCATGTTGGTTCTGAAATAAGCATTGTTCCGCCTGATTCTCTATACCCATATTCAGTAAGGAATTCTTGAAATGTATGTAAAAATTCTTGTCCTTGTTTTATATCATTCAATCTACTATGGATATCACTTACCTTACTTTTCATAAAAATATCATATATATCTTTATTTTTGCGAATGTCTAGCGATAGGTCTTTAAGCTTGTCATTTGTTTGTGTGACTTTTGTTGTAATACCAGAAAATAGAAGAACGCCAAAGAAACGCTTTTGCCCAATAAGTGCCAACAGTACATACAAAGCTCCCATAGACAGAACTGCACGCGGTAAATAAAGGACACGCACCTTAAATAGTATAGGCATTCTTTCATAAGCTTCTTTTGCAATATCGGCAATTTGTCCAGAAGAAAGTTCTGTATAGTTTTTACTTTCAAATTCTTTAACTTTTTTAATCGTTTCTACTACACGAATATCTTTCTCCCAGTCAGATGAATTATTTTTATAAGCAACCTTCAACAATCTAAATGGTGCTAAAAAAATTGAAAAAGTGGGACGCAGTTTTATTTTTCCATTATAACGAACAAAAACTCCATCTTCTTCAATGAGAAATTCACTTGTTTTTGGTATACGCAAACCAATCAGATCAAGAAGTGGTCTCATAAAATCATCAATCACTAAATTCAAACTAAAGAGTGTTGATTCCAATGGTAGTTGTCTTTTTGGCATCATCTCAGCAATCATTTCTGAAATGACTCTGTTTATTTTGTTTTGTTTAGGTAGTTCATCAGGTAGAGCTGTAATGGGTCTTGATTGAACTATATATAGTTTCTTCTTAAACCACACCCATTCAATATCTTGTGGAGCACTAAAATGCTTTTGTATTTTCAGTCCAAGATTTGCAAGATCAAGTAATGTTTTCTGCGGTATATCAATACTGATATTTGTTTTTTCAATACGTTCTATTCCTCCTCCTTTTTTTGATTTTACAATAAGCGTATGTTTTCCTCTCAATATTTTTACAAAATGCCACTTTCCCCATTGTTTATCCATAATAAAATGGTCTGGAGTTACTAAGCCAGAAACAAGCGCTTCGCCAAGCCCTGGGTTTGCATCTATAACAATTTCTTTTCTATTGCCATTTATAGGATTTGCAGTAAACATAACGCCAGCAAAATCCGCATCAATCATTTTTTGTACGACAACGGCTAGCTTTACCTTTTTTTGGTCAATATTATTATAAATCCTATATGAAATAGCACGCTCAGTCCAAAGTGATGCCCAGGTGCGTCGCACGGCATCCAAAAGTTCTTTCTCTCCTATAATGTTTAAATATGTATCTTGTTGCCCTGCAAAAGACGCATTGGGTAAATCCTCCGCTGTGGCACTTGAGCGCACCGCTACGGAACCTCCCCCAAGCTCCTTATATGCTTTTAATACATCATTTTTTACACCTTCTGGAATATGAGATTTTATAAATGCATTTCGTATAGATTCTCCTTTTTCATTTTTACTTTGGATTTCTTTTGTTATTACCTCTTCAAGGTTATTTGTATCTATAAAACTATCGTATGCAATAGTCGTAACAACAAAACCAGGAGGAACTGGCATATTCGCATAGACAAGCTCACCAAGATTTGCCCCCTTCCCTCCAGCGAGAGGAATATTTTCTTTTCTTAAGTCTCTAAAATTATATATGAAATTCACAGAATTATTTTAATTTCCATAAGCCGAAAGAAAGATACCCTGCAACTATTGCAATGACAAAGCTAACCCATAAAGGAACAGTGAACCCTGCCACATTCACTTCAAAACCAAATGCAAAACGAATACTCTGAATTATCGAAATTAATCCAAAAATTATTGATGCAGTTTTTATTGTATATTTTTGAAGTACCATACTTAATTTTCTTGCCCTTTCTTTTCCTAGAAATTTTGTAAATAAATATGTTGCTAGAATTTCTTTGAACATATTAAAAATATAAATGGTTAAATTTCCAATTTCAATCCCTCAACACTTTAGTAATTGTTACAAGTGTAGGGTTACCTCATGCTCTCAACATTGCTGATATACGCTCTATCTAAATCTAACACACGACAAATATCGCTTTGTGACATTCTTTTTCTAACGTTTTTTTTCATGCCGTCCCCAAACTTTTTTGCCGAGTACTCTTCTTTGTTTAAAGAGATTTATTTTGAAAATGAGTGTGAATTTAGTAAAAGTAAAATAAAGACACAAAGAAATTGAAAAGAGTATCATGGTGTTATGGAACCGTTGGCCTCGAAAATGCGACCAAAAACCCTCGATGACGTGGTGGGGCAGGAACATCTCGTGGGAAAAGGGAAGCCACTCCGTGTTGCTATTGAGAAAAAGCACAAGTTTTCTTTCATTCTTTGGGGTCCACCGGGGTCTGGAAAGACGACACTTGCCCGCATCTATGCGAAAGCACTTGAGGCAGTACTTTTTGAGCTCTCGGCTGTTTCATCTGGGAAAAGTGACCTTCGCAAGATTATTGATACCGATACAAACGGGAAAGATAAAGTACTTTTCCTTGATGAGATTCACCGTTTTAATAAAGGACAACAAGATTTTCTTTTGCCTTTTGTGGAGTCGGGTGAGCTCACTCTTATCGGCGCCACGACAGAAAATCCTTCATTTGAAATTACCTCACCACTTCTCTCGCGCTGTCGTGTTTTAGTGCTTAAACCAATTTCTGAAGAAGCATTAAGGCGTATTGTTACACAGGTAAAGATACCGCTTGATGAGGAAGCGTTCAGTTGGCTTTTAAATTACGCAAATGGTGACGCACGAAAAGCACTTGGTATCTTAGAGAGTGTACAAACACTCTACGGAAAAGTGACTGCAAAAACTCTTTCTGAAACACTTGAATCACTGTCTCTTCGTTATGATAAGAAAGGTGAGGAACACTACGACACCATTAGTGCTTTCATTAAAAGTATGCGCGCCAGTCAACCAAATGCTGTCACCTATTATCTCGCTCGTATTATTGCATCAGGTGAAGATCCTCTTTTTATTGCAAGACGTATGGTTATTTTCGCTTCCGAAGATATTGGGCTCGCACAACCAACAGCACTTGTTGTAGCGAATGCTGTCTTTCGTGCTTGTGAGACCATTGGTTATCCTGAATGTGCCATAAATCTAGTTCATGGCGCTGTATATCTCGCCAATGCAAAGAAGGACCGTTCTGCATATAATGCGCTTAAAATGGCAGAGAAGGACGTACATACCTATGGAAATCTGCCGATACCAAATAAAATACGCAATCCAGTGACAAATCTTATGAAAGATCTCCAGTATGGGAAAGGGTATAAATTATATGATACAAAAAGCTACCTACCGAAGAAACTTCAGAAGAGTAAATATTTCCTAAAAAAACCTAAGGATGATTTAGAAAATACATAACGCCCCGCAAAGCGGGGCGTTATGCTAACCAAAAACTAGAGATACAGAAAGTAGTTATTTAACAGCGTCTTTCAGTGCTTTGGCTGGACGAAATTTTGCGGTGCGTGTTGCTGCAATATGAATAGTCTCACCAGTACGCGGATTGCGACCTTCACGAGCGGCACGCGCTTTCGTTGCAAAGATACCAAGACCTGCAACTGAAACTTCTTCACCGTTCTTAAGAGTAGTGACAATAGTCTCAATCATTGTTTCGACGGCACGCTCGGCATCTGCCTTTGTGCTTCCAAGAACGTTGTGCACCTTGTCGACGATATCAGCTTTATTTGCCATAAGAATTCTTTATCTGCTAAACCCGCAGCCGAAAGAATAGATTGCGGGGTCTGTCCAGAAGTATAGGAAATGAGCCATTTGATGGCAATAGGGCTAGGAAAAGTCCGTGGATAGCGGAAAACTGCTCTTTTACCCAGATATGGTGAGTACTGTTGCTTTATTTCTCTTACTTATCGAGCAAATTCGACAACACGATTTTCTTTTATGACATTTACTTTGATTTCTCCCGGGTATTTGAGTTCATTTTGAATCTTAACTGCAATATCACGAGCAAGTCTATGCATTGCCAAATCACTTATCTTCCCAGAATTTACAAAAACGCGAATTTCACGGCCTGCGGCAATAGCGTGTACTTTTTCCACACCCTCAAAGGTACTAGCTAAGTGTTCAAGCTCGCCGAGACGATCGAGATATCGATCAACAGTATCGCGTCGAGCTCCTGGGCGACCAGCACTAATGGTATCTGCTACTTGTACGATAATTGATTCGAGTGTTTCGTATGGATATTCTTCGTGATGCGATTGCATTGCCTGAATAATTTTTTTATCGATGGCAAATTTTTCTAGTATACGTCGTCCAATTTCTACATGGGTGCCCTGTACCTCATGATCTACCGCTTTACCAATATCATGTAAGAGAGCACCTGAGCGTGCTATTGCGACATCAGCACCAAGTTCAGTCGCGAGCATGCCGGCGATATGCGCCATCTCAACAGAGTGTTGCAGTACATTTTGACCGTAGCTCGTTCGAAAATTGAGGCGCCCTAAGAGAGCAATGAGTTTTGGATCAAGTCCAACAATACCTACTTCATACACAGCTTCTTCACCTTTCTGACGGATGATTTCACCAACCTCAGCGCGAGTCTTCTCGACTACTTCTTCTATTTTTGCTGGCTGAATACGACCATCAGCAATAAGCTTCTCAAGTGCAATTTTTGCGATAGTACGCCGTAAAGGATTGAAAGAGGAAAGCATAATTTTATCGGGTGCGTCATCAATGAGAACATCCACACCGGTAATGCGTTCGAAAGCTTTTATATTTCTTCCTTCTTTCCCAATAATTTTACCTTTTACTTCTTCTGAAGGAATAGAGACTGAGAGACTCATTACATCTGCATTTACCGCATTTCCGAGCCGGTGGATAGCCGTTATGAGTATAGAGCGCGCGCGCTCTTCAAAGCGTTCACGTCCATGTGCCTGCAGTTTTTGCAAACGTAGAAGAATAGCTTCTTCATAAGAAGCCTCGATTTCGGCAAATAATTCCTCACGTGCTGTCTTTGCAGAGAGGTGTGCTACCTTTTCAAGTTCTTTCGTACGTTTCTCAGCAATAGCTTCAGCATCATGTTTTGCACGTATTGCTTCTTGTTCACGAATTTTTATTTCATCTTCTTTCTCATCAAGATCACGTTGATGCTCATCAAGAAATAATTCACGGGAGGACAGTCGTTCTTCACGAGAAGAGAGTTTTGTCTCACGTTTTTCAACAGGAGCAAGACGTTCTGTCTCGAGAACGGCACTACGATACTCCGCATTGGAGAGTATCTTTGCAGCCTGTTCCTTTGCTTGAAGCATTTTCTGCTTAATATCGAGCTCAACAGAACCACGCTGAGCGAGTCCAACAAGAACACGAAGAATATAGCCGAGAGTAATACCTGCCGCACCACTAAGCGCAAGTAATATCAATATTATTTTAAATGACATACGTTCCCAAGATTAGTCCGCCAAAGCGGCTTACATTCATTATAAAGAGGGGGTGCGGTCAATCAGTCAGAATCAGAGGCGCCGAATATCAGTACAACTTTACGATATCATTCGTACGAAAAAACTCAAAGATACTGGCCGGATTCGCTTTGCGAATCCGGCCAGTATCCTACTCCTGTAACGACTATTTTGTTTTATACACTCGATCGACAATACCGTATTTCTTTGCTTCATCTGCCGTCATAAAGAAGTCTC
>QIHK01000027.1 GCA_003230945.1 Candidatus Kaiserbacteria bacterium | reverse complement strand
CTCGTATATCCATTTTGGATACCTTTTTTTGAGAGGACAATCTGCCAAAGCTGTATTTCACGGGCATGAAAAGAACCAGCACTCGTGAGTAAATAATACTTCCACATGCGGTAGAAACGGTCTTTTTTCTCATCTAGAGTATATTTCGATTGCCCATATTTCTCTTTCAAACTTGGCCATGCCTTATCAAAATTATGGAACCACGCCATAAGTGTTTTGTAATAATCAGGACCAAAGCTGTGCCAATCTTCCAAAACAAAAAGGTTGTCAATACCATCTCCGATTTGTTCGGGACTTGGTAACATTCCATTTGGAAAAATATATTTATCTATCCAAGGATCAGTGATGTGACAGGAAAGATTGCCACCAATAGTATGGAGGAGGAAAAAACCAGTGTCTTTGAGACAACGTTCCACTATCTTAAAAAATTCACGATAATTTTTATATCCCACATGTTCAAACATACCAATAGAAACTATATGGTCGAATAGTTCGTTCACTTCGCGGTAGTCCTGCACACGAATTTCGATGGGGAGTCCTTTACAAACATCACGTGCAAGAATTGCCTGTTCCTTAGAAATAGTGATACCGACTACTGTTGCGCCATATTTTTCTGCCGCATACTTTGCGAAACTCCCCCAACCACAACCAATATCAAGCACACGATCTCCCTTCTTAAGTCCTATTTTCTTACAAATGAGGTCAAGCTTTGCCTCTTGTGCTTCATTGAGATTTTTTGCATCCTTCCAATAACCGCATGTGTAAACCATGCGCGTATCAAGCATTGCTGCATAGAGATCGTTGCCAATGTCATAATGATTTTCACCGACAATTTTTGCACGCGATCGGGATTGCCGATTAAAGAGAAAAGCTTTAAATAGTAACCAAACAAAAGAAAAGTTGAAATTAATTTCGTTCTGAAGTTTTGCTCGGAGGATTTTCGACATGGTCTTATCGAGTTCTCGAGTGTCCCACCAGTTATCCATATATGCCTCACCAGCACCCAATGAACCATATCTCAATATATGATTGAAAATACGTGTGTCATGTACCACAATATCGCTAGAGTCACTTTCTCCGATTTTTATTCCTGCTTTCTTGAGTAAATTCTCAACGACGGTACGAGCAGTTGCCATACTAAAAAACTACAACCATTTATGAGAAATGTCGAGAGCTTACCGACGAGACTTCGCACGAGCGTTCTCACTAAGCTGTTGCTTGCGTAAACGTATTGATTTAGGTGTCACTTCGAGATATTCATTTTCGGACATAGTTTCAAGTCCGCGTTCAATGGTAATTTCGTATGCCGGATAAAGAACAATAGCTTCATCCATCCCAGAAGAACGCACATTTGATTGATTTTTTCCTTTTGTCGGATTGACCATCATTTCTTCTCCTTTACTGGTATTGCCGATGACCATACCCTCATACACTTCAACGGCTGGAGTGATATAAAGTACTCCTCGCTCCTGAAGTGTCCAAAGTGAATACCCTAGAGTCTTACCAGAAGTCATAGAAATCATAGAACCGACTTGACGTTTTTTAATTTCTCCAGCATATGGTTCAAAGGAAATAAAACGTGAAGAAAGAACACCTTCGCCTTTCGTATCAATAACAAATTGACTGCGGTAGCCGAGTAAACCACGGGTAGGGCCCTTAAGAGTGAGTCGAACTTGATTTTCATGTTGTACAAGATTTTGTAAAATGAATGCGCGTAAACCAAGTCTCTCAATGATGGCCCCCTGAAACGAGCTCGGTGTATCAATGATAACTTCTTCAAATGGTTCCATTTTTTTACCGTTCTCTTCATGAAAGAGAACTTGTGGTTGGGACACTTGTAGTTCATATCCTTCACGACGCATATTCTCGAGCAGTACCGCAATATGTAATTCTCCACGACCGGAAACTCTAAATACATCGGACTGTGAGAAATCAACCTTAAGACCAACATTAACTTCAAGTTCTTTCTCAAGACGTTCACGAATTTGTCGACTTGTGACAAATTTTCCTTCACGTCCAGCAAATGGAGAATTATTAATGAGAAAGTTAACAGAAATGGTTGGTTGATCAACTGCAATAGCTGGAAGAGGTGTTGCTTCAGCATTAGTTGTTATAGTCTCGCCAATAAATATATCTGAGAGGCCAGCCACAAGAACAATATCTCCAGCGCTCGCGGCATCTGTTTCAACACGATCAAGACCTCTAAAAGTAAATATTTTAGTAGTACGGCCAGTACGACTCGTGCCATCTGGTTTTTTCACTATAACGTTTTGATTCGGATTAACAGTACCCTCATAAATGCGACCAATTGCTAGACGTCCCATGAAATTATCATAGGCAAGATTAAATGGCTGTAGCATGAGTGGCACATCTAATGAATGCCCTTCATTAGCAGCTGGCACATTCTCAAGAATAGTATCAAGGAGTGGGGTGAGATCTTTGTGTTCATCATCGAGATTTTTCATTGCAACACCGTCACGACCAATGGCATACACTACAGGAAAATCTGATTGTTCGTCAGATGCACCGAGGTCAAAAAAAAGTTCGAGTACCTGTTCTTCCGAACGTGCCGGATCTGCAGCCGGTTTATCAATTTTATTGATGACGACAATAGGTTTCAAGCCGAGCTCCAGTGATTTTTTAAGAACAAATCGTGTTTGTGGCATTGGTCCTTCTTGCGCATCAATAATAAGAAGTACTGAATCGATAGAGCGTAGAACACGTTCTACTTCACTACCAAAATCAGCGTGGCCGGGAGTGTCGACAATATTAATCTTCGTACCTTTATACTCGACGGATGCATTCTTCGCGTAGATAGTGATACCGCGTTCTTGTTCAATCTTATTTGAGTCCATGGAGGCAGCCTCTACACCACACTGTTTAAGAATGGCATCAGTAAGAGTTGTCTTACCGTGGTCAACGTGGGCAATAATAGCGATATTTCTAATTTCCATAAAATAAAAATGGCCGTCAGGCCTGATAAATTTCACTATACAATAGCAACGGTAGTAGTGCAATACTTTAAACACTTACTGTTTTAGACCAAACCCTGTTTCGAGAAGATAAAAATTTATACCACCGAGAATGGCAATGAACGCACCAAGTACTCCAATTGAAATCCAGATAGAGATATCTGCCGTACCGAGAAAACCGTAGCGAAATCCGTTTATAATATAGAAAATCGGGTCGAATTTAGTAAGAGCGCCCCAGAAACCCGGAAGAGAGTTCGCTGAGTAAAAGACACCCCCGAGATACACAAGTGGTGTAAGTACGAATGTTGGAACTATATTGATGCCATCAATTGATTTTGCATATACGCCATTCACCAGACCAGCAAGTGCAAAGACAAGACTTGAAAGAATAAGAAAAAGCATAATGATTGCTAACGAATAAATAGCAAGATGGGTGAAAAAGAGTGCCACCAGAAGTACCAAAATTCCAGTAACGACACCCCGAATAACACCTCCAGAAATAAACCCAACTATAATAATCCACGACGGTGTTGGAGAAACAAGAATCTCCTCAATATTATGGTAAAAAAACTTTGAGGAAAACATAGTAAATGCCGTATTCATGAATGAATTCATAATGACAGAAAGCATCACAAGACCCGGAACCACGAACATTATGTAAGAAACGCCATCAATCTCTCCAATACGCGTACCAAGAAAAGCACCAAAAATGAGAAAGTAGAGAGCTGAAGTGATAATGGATGGTAAAAATGTTTGTGTCCAAAGACGCAACATACGCACAACATCTTTACGGATGATTGTGTAGTAAGAAACCCATTTTTCGTATGTAGTCATAACCAATACTAGTTTATAAATTTAAATTAAATCTGAATTCTGTTTAGTAAGTTTCAAATATACTTCTTCGAGCTTACCGCTATGAAATCCATCATTCAGTTTTTCATCCGGTGTGCCATCACCAAGCGCGAGAATTTCTGAAAGTGTTCCTTGCGCGATAATCGTACCTTTGTTGATAATCGCTACACGGTTAGCAAGTTGTTCGGCTTCTTCTAAATAATGCGTAGTTAAAAGTATCGTGACTCCTTTTGCAGTGAGAGTTTTCAGATATTTCCACGTTGAACGACGTGATTCAACATCGACACCAGCAGTTGGTTCATCAAGAAATAAAAAATCTGGTTCGTGAATAAGGGCGCGTGCAATCATAAGACGGCGTTGCATGCCACCAGAAAGTTCGCGAGTCGTTGTATTAATCTTATCAGCGAGACCAAGATCAGCCAGTATTTTTTTTGTACGAGGAATAGCAATCGAACGAGGAATACCATAGTACCCTGCCTGATTTACAATCACATCGAAGACTTTTCCGAAAAAATCAACATTGAAATTTTGTGGTACCACACCAACTTTCCGACGTGATTTCTCTGGAAATTTAAATGCATCTTCAGAAAGAAGCTCAAGGGTACCTCCTGACGGTATTACGAGGCCTGTTGCAATACCGATAATGGTAGTCTTCCCGGCACCATTTGGACCAAGAAGTGCAAAAAAATCTCCCTTATGCACTTCAAGTGATACGGATGTAAGCGCTTGCGTACCGGTGGCGTATGTCTTCTTGAGATTCTTAATATTAAGTACTGTCTTCATAACAAACGAAATGATAGCACGAGGTATATTTCAGTGTAGGTACAGAAATACGAAAAAATAATTTGTTGTTGGCTTCTGTAAAGTTATTCACTACCACCACAAAGATACAATTGCAGCAATACCAGACAGCGCCATAAGTATAATGGTGCTCCAACCAAATAGGCGCGTGATAGGTCGATTCACATATTCACCCATTATCTTTTTATTTCCTGAAATACGAAGAACAAAAAATATGATAAATGGTGCAATGACACCATTTGCTACCGCTGCATAAATGAGTCCTTTAATAGGATCAAGCTGAAGCAAATTCGCGATGATACCGATAACCATCGAAACAATTATGACGCCATAGAAAGAGTAGGCTTGTTTTAGTTTCCGATGAAGTCCGTACTTCCAACCAAAACTCTCAGAAATAGCATACGCGGTTGAGCCAGCTAAGACCGGTACCGCAAGGAGCCCGGTACCGATGATACCAATAGAGAAAAGCCATGTGGCATACATACCAAACGGTGCTAATGCTGCAGCAGCTTCTGCGGCCGTTGAGATATTTGTTTCTCCCGCGGCGAAAAGTGTTCCGGCAAATGCTGCGAAGATGAAGAAAGCAATCAAGTTTGAGAAAAACATTCCACTCCACACATCAATACGCATACGTTTTATATTCTTTGCTGATACTTCGCGTTTACGCGCAATAATTGTATTCTCTCCTCGAGAAATACCCTCTTCCACTTCCTGCGAAGTTTGCCAAAAGAAAAGATATGGTGAAATAGTGGTTCCGAGTATAGCGGCAAGTAAGAAAACATGTTCTTTTGTAAAAGTAAAAGAAGGTATGAGTGTGTGCTGAATGACATCGCCCCAATTGAGCCCAACTGAAAGCGCAACGACAACGTATGAGAGGAGAGCGAGAGCGAGATATTTTAAGTATTTTGCATATCGAGCGTATGTAGTGAAGAGCTGCAAACCGAGCGAAATGAGAGCGAACACAATAACAAGTACCTCAAGACTTGAACTTGGAATGAGGAGCTGAGCTGAGGCAGCCATCGCCCCGAGATCCGCAGCAATATTAAGTGTATTTGCAAAGAAAAGTAAGCCAGTTACTGAATACAGTACTGGAGCTGAGAAATTATGCCGAATGTTCGCAGCGAGACCCTTACCAGATACAATACCAATACGTGCACACATCTCCTGCACCGCTGCCATAAAAGGATAGGAGAAAAGTGGCAACCAAATAAGTTGAAAACCAAAACGGGCACCAGATTGAGAATACGTGATGATACCTGAAGGGTCGTTATCAGCTGCACCAGTTGTAAGTCCTGGACCGAGTGTCGACCAGTACTCTTCCGCACGTTTGAAAGGTTTCTTACTCAAAAGCTCTTTTTCTCCTTTCTCAGCAAGTTCAACTCCCTTTTCAAGAATTTTTGCTGGTGCTTCAAAGGATTCCTCAATATCTTTTTCGAAATTTGATTTCTTCATGAAGTTTCTATGTATCATACCCTGCTGTGGCACAAATCACATGAGTTATTACTGTAAGTATAGTAATAGTAGTGCCATCCGACATAACCTTATTTCTCTAAATCGAGTATATCGTCTATGCGAATCTGTTCGATAAATTCCGGCACATGGGACACGAGAATCATGGCACCCTCGTACGTATCAAGTGCTTTTGCGATAAGTGGTAAATGACGAAAGTTTATATGATTCGTCGGCTCGTCAAGGATGAGCAACCCAGGTCTTTCAAGTACGAGAGAGGCAAATGCTACTAGTCCCTTTTGTCCTTCAGAAAGATTACCAATCTTTGTATTGATAACATCACCTGTGATAAGAAAACTCGCAGCGACACTACGCATACGTTGTTCATCTGGTTGACCCATTATCGTCATGAGCGCAGTATGCACGGTCTGATCAAAATCAAGTGTCGAAAAATCCTGACGGTAGTAACCAACTTTCACTCCCTCTACAATCGTTGCACCCACTGCCGTACGATCTGAAATTGATTCGAGTAAAGTTGATTTACCGCTACCATTTGGGCCACGTAAGAGAAGGTGCATATTTTTACGCAAAGAAATATTTACTTTCTTCTGAATTGACTTTCCCTTTTTCAAAACGGTATATGACGAAAGAGAAAGAATGATACCTCCGAGCCCTTCTTGCATAGGAATATTGAATGGACGAATCGTTCGGTCCTCTTTGCGTACATTGACCTTTGCATCCTCCATTTCTTCAGCCTCAGCACGCATTTTCTTAGCAATAAGACGCATTTTTCCGCCCTTTTGAGCAAAAAAGTTTGCTTTGTCTTTGTTCTCCTGAATCTTTTTTGCAAGCTGAGCGTTCTTTCGATTCTCACGATCAATTCGTATAAG
>QIHK01000022.1 GCA_003230945.1 Candidatus Kaiserbacteria bacterium | reverse complement strand
CAGGAAGTATGGCAGGTATCGTGAATATCGCTAACGGCACTTACCCCTTCTTTATATTATCGGTTGCTTCCTATGGAGACACTTTCGCAGGCATGCTTTCATGGGAACCTCTAATGCCACGCGACCTTGCGGCATTTTATCCAGTGCCAGTGCCTCCAATACAAACTACTAATCTAGAAACTTCAACAACAACTTCAACGACAACCACATCAGTACAAGTCGCTAGTTCTTCAGTACCTATTGCGAGTACAACATCTTCAGCACTTGTTGCGAGTACGACATCTCCAGTCTCTGTGCCACTTATATTTCATGATGAAGTATTGAACAACCATGATGCACGCGTATATCGTGATGCTTCCGGCGTCGCCATTATTACTTACGGGTATTGGAATCAAACAACTCTGATTATTGCTCGAAATCCGGCAGCTTTCGAAGAAATTTTATCTCGTTTAGCAAACTCGCGTTCAAAATAAATAAGATTCTGGTATTATGTGCGTAATGCGAACAGCCTCATTTAAGAAGAGACTTGAAGAAGAAAAAGGTGAACTTGAGTCACGAATGTCGAGTGTCGGACGTTTAAATCCAGAAGTACCCGATGATTGGGAACCAGTGCCTACAGAGACAGGTCTTGAAGCGGATCTCGTTGATCAAGCAGATGTCACCGTGAGTCGGGAAAGTAATACCGCAATACTCGCCGATCTCGAAGCTCGATACGATAACATACTTCTTGCCCTCAAGAATATTGAAAAAGGAACGTATGGTAAATGCGAAGTGTGTAGCAATAAAATTGATGAGGCTCGTCTTAATGCCGACCCATCTGCCTCAACGTGCAGAGAACATTTAGGTGCTTAATTTTTTAAGATTAAAAATATTGACACGGGAGGGTACCGTATACTGAAGTATGTGAAAAAGTCGACAACGCCTACTGAAAAAAAGAAAGCACCACCTCACCTTGATGAGAACATTGGATATGCAAAAACACTTACTGCACAATCAGTTGGTGTTACTGCTGTCCTTGTAACTGTTGAAGCCGACCTTACCCGTGGGTTGCATTCTTTTTCAGTTGTTGGTCTACCAGATAAAGCAGTTGAAGAATCTCGCGATCGTATTTCTGCAGCGATACGTCACTCTGGTTTTAAATCACCCAAAAAACAAAATAAACATATTGTGCTTTCGTTGGCACCAGCGGATCTTAAAAAAGAAGGTTCGCACTATGATGTACCACTTGCTATTGCTTATCTTATTGCCATTGGTGATTTGGAAAAACTTTCCAGGCAAGCTCTTTTTACAGGAGAACTTGCGCTTGATGGCACAATACGTAGTGTACGAGGTGTTTTACCACAAGTGCTTGCGGCAAAACATGCAGGCATTTCGACAGTATTTGTGCCACCACAAAACGCACGTGAGGCACTTCTCGTTGAAGGCATAATCGTGTACGCCCCAACATCACTAGCGGCACTCATCGCTCATCTAAATGGTGAACACACACTTCCACAACTCACACATGAAATTCATACAAGCGTGCCACCCCCGTCTATCGATCTTTGTGAAATTAAGGGACAAGAGAGCGCAAAGCGAGCTCTTGAAATTGCGGCAAGTGGGAGACATAACCTTGTTCTCTATGGCCCGCCTGGAACAGGAAAAACAATGCTCGCACGCGCACTTTCTGGCATATTGCCACCTCTGTCTCAAGATGATCGGCTTGAAGTAACGGCTATCCATTCAACGGCAGGACTTTTGAAAGAAGGTGATGCTGTACATTGGCCTCCATTTCGAGCACCGCATCACTCAGTGTCGCATGTTGCCATTATTGGTGGTGGAGCTTTCCCAAAAGCCGGTGAAGTAACATTGGCGCATAAAGGGGTACTCTTCCTCGATGAATTTCCTGAATTTGATTCGCGCGCACTTGAGGCTTTACGCCAACCACTCGAAGATCGCATCGTGACCGTCTCTCGTGCTCGTGCCACCATCACGTTCCCAGCAGATTGTATGCTAGTGGCTGCTATGAATCCTGCTGATACACTCGCCGTAGACTCTGGAGTAGCGGTACGTGCGGCACTCAAACAAGCCCGCAAGATTTCTCGTCCGATTGTTGACAGACTGGACCTTTGGATTGAAGTGCCACTGGTGCCACATAAAATACTTTCCAGTCTTGCCTCTGGGGAATCATCTGAGAAAGTTCGCACACGTGTCATTTCAGCACGCGCGCGTGCAGAAAAACGTATGGGTGCAGTAAGTACTTCAAATGCGCAACTTTCCGGGAGAATGCTTGATGAAAATAGTGGATTCACAGAAGAAACAAAAGAAGTGCTCACCCAAGCGGCAACTCGCCTTAATCTCTCACCGCGTGCGTTTCATCGCACTATGCGAGTAGCTCGTACCATTGCTGATCTTTCTGGAAGTGAATCAGTTGAGCCAGCACATCTTTTTGAGGCTCTGCAATATCGTCCGCGAGGTTTATTTGGATTTGAATAGAGAACACCATCTAATCTTTAAGATTAGATGGTGTTCTCTTGTTCTTATGAAAGAATTATTGTGGCGAACAAAGAGACCCAACAGAACAATTACGAAATGGATTTGCGGCACCGCGCACTTCAAAATGAAGGTGAGGACCTGTTGCCATTCCAGTAGCACCTACGTGGCCGATAATTTGACCTGCGGTAACTAATTGCCCTGGTGAGACGACACTATATGTCATGTGTGAGTACAAAGTCTGGATACCATTTTTATGTGTGATGACGACATAATTACCATATCCTCCATTCCATCTACCATTGTTACGCGTAATGATAACTCTGCCACTTGCTGCAGCATAAATTGGTGTGCCACGTCGTGCTCCTATGTCGACGGCATTCCATCCGTGTATACCTTGTGTAATACGACCTCCAGGGAGAGGGTCTACAAAATATCCATTACGCGCACGACCACTTCCGCCTAGGTAAGGTTCATTAACTAATATTCGAGTACCTCTAAATGTTCGACGCACCCTTTTCCTAGTTTGTGTGAGGATTTCTCCTCCCGGAATAATGACCACTGAGCCGATTGTAAGTGTTGCTGAAGCATCAATTCCGTTATACGCGGCAATTTCCTTTACACTGGAGCGATATCTTTTTGCAAGTGACTTAAGTGAATCTCTTTTTACAATTGTATGTTTTATGCCAGAAACGGGAAGAATAATAAGGGTATCTCCCGGGTGTACGTCGCGCGCACTCGACAAATCATTTGCCCAGATAACAGTATTTATTGAAACGTTAAACATATTTGCGATTTCTGAAAGTGTGTCGCCTGGGCGCACAACATATACCGAAATTTGATCTGAGGAAGTAGTCGGAGAAACGTCTGCGATAGTGCCTGATGGACCACTATAGGCCAAAAGCGCTGAATTACCGGAGGTAGCGAGTGCTATGGGTGCACTTGTATTTACATTTGTATTTAGAGGTGCAGAAAGTGCTGGAGTACTAGCGCTTGGAATGAGTCCGCTAGTAGCAGCGTTTGCCGGCGAGGGAAATGGCCAGAAGGCGCTGGCTTGATTTGGAAGAGATATGACAATACTGACAACGACAGAAAAACTAACGATAAGAATCGTAAAGTATGCAAAAATTCGATATACATCCCGCCTCGTACTATTAGGTATCGGGTCAGGAAGCTGTGTATGAGATACGATAGGAAATATGGTCGTTCAAGCGTGCATCCGTAGTACAAAAATCACTTAAATAACAAGTAAATAAGCCATTTCTTTCATTCATCCATAACAGTCAGTAGAGGCCAGTATAGCTGAATATCGTTTTAGGTCAATTAAGACTCTTTGCACCTGTGGAGAGCGAAAATAGAGCATAAAAATGCAATTTTGATACTAAAATATAAAATGCAATATAATCTTTTGCACAAAAGATATTTTTTGCTGTTTCATATTTTTTTGTCTCGTGAAATCTATGGTACTTCGCTTCGAGCCTCAAGCGCGCTATATTTTGTTAGTGAATTATCTCGATGATTTAAATGATGCTCAAAAAAGTGCAGTACTTGCGCTTGATGGCCCCGTATCAGTGCTTGCTGGAGCTGGAAGTGGGAAAACACGTGTCCTCACTTCACGTATATATCATCTTATCCGCCAGGGAGTTGTTCCAGAATCTATACTTGCTGTTACTTTTACCAATAAAGCTGCGCGGGAAATGCGCGCGCGTGTTCGCACAATGCTTGGCATTGAAGAAAGTGCCTCTCAGAAAACGTTTGATTCAGGATTACCGTTAATTGCTACTTTCCATGGTCTTGGTCGAGAGTTACTTGAGTCATACGGTGATGCTATAGGTATTCCACGATTTTTCAGCATATATGATCGCAGTGATTCCGAAAAAGCCATTGCTTTAGCTCTTAAAGCACTTGATGTATCAACTAAAGAGCTTTCACCGCGTGCTGTTTTGGGGCGCATTTCACGAGCGAAGAGTACAGGGCGCACGGCGCAAGAGTTTTATGAAAAACAATCACGGGCAAGTTTTGGGAATCGTATTGTGGCTGAAGTGTGGTTGAAATATGAAAAGACACTTACGGCAGAAAAAGCACTCGATTTTGATGATCTTATTGCAAAGCCAGTTAGACTTATTGAAGAACATGCTGAGGTACGAAAGAAGGTACAAGAACGTTGGCGGTATGTGCATATTGATGAATACCAAGACACGAGTGAACTTCAGGGACGTCTCGCAAATTTACTTGTGGCGACACATCGGAATATCTTTGTTGTTGGTGATATAGATCAAACTATTTATACATGGCGTGGAGCAAGTATAGAAAATCTCCTTAAGTTTGAGAAACGATATAAAGGAGCAAAGACTATCATTCTTGAACAAAATTATCGTTCGACAAAAAATCTTGTTGCTGCGGCAAACGCCATCATTGAACAAAATAAAAATCGTAAGGAAAAAAAATCGACCACAGAGAATGCAGAAGGGGAACCTATCGTCATACATGCAGCACTTTCGGCTGAGACTGAAGCACGTTGGATAGCTCGTAAGAGTCGCGCACTCATGCGTACTGGTATATTGCCAGAAGAAATTACGATTCTCTATCGTACAAATTTTCAGTCACGCCTTCTTGAAGAAGGTCTTCTTAAAGAAGGCGTGCCATACAAACTGCTCGGTACACGTTTCTTTGATCGTAAAGAAGTAAAAGATGCTCTTGCATGGATGCGATTAGCAATGGATTCATCGCGTGAAGCGGACAAAGTACGTGCGGCAGGATCGCCACCGCGTGGCATTGGCAAGGTAACTCTCGCAAAACTTGCTGCAGGTCAGCGAAACATATTGAAACCAGCAGAGAGTACAAAAGTCGCTCTATTTGAAAAAATTATTGAAGAACTGGCACACGCTACCGAAACATTGCGACCGAGTGAGTTTGTAAAATTAGTTATCGAGAAAAATGGTATGTATCGTGCGCTTGTTGAAGAAGGAAGTGAAGAAGATCGTGAACGATTTAAAAATATTGAAGAACTCGCTTCAGTTGCGGCGCGCTATGACGCACAAGTAGGGAAAACAGGTATCGCTGCATTTCTTGCTGAGTCAGCTCTCTCAGGTGATCAAGATGAGATGGATCGTACTGAGAAAAAAGGAGTGACACTTATGACCGTACATGCCGCCAAAGGACTTGAATTTAACGTAGTATTTATAAGTGGTCTGGAAGAAGGTCTTTTCCCACACCAAGGAATGGGTCATGACAGTAATCGTGATGAAGAAGAAGAGCGACGATTATTTTATGTCGCCATTACTCGCGCGAAGGAACGCCTCTATCTCACATTTGCGCGTGTACGTAAAATATATGGCAGTGATTTTAATTCAGAACCGTCCTCCTTTTTAAAGGATTTTGATCATACTACTGTTATCTTTGATGATGAAGATGGAGAAGTTATTAAAATACAATAGATTTCTTATTTTATTTGTCTCATATGGAACGTAGAAAACGAACAGACAAGAAACATACCCGCACGGGTATAGAAAAAAACACTAAAAAAAGTGTCCGCCCGAAGAAATCCCTCGGACAAAATTTTCTTATGCATCAGTCTACGGCTGAACGTATCGCAGAATCGGCGGACCTTACCTCAGATGATACGGTGTTCGAAATTGGTCCTGGCACCGGGAAACTCACTCGTGCACTTCTCGCTCGTGCAGGGAAAGTCATTGCCGTAGAAGCAGACGGTGAACTTCTTGAACAACTCAGGGAAGCATTTGCAAGTGAAATATCTGAAGGCAGATTTGAACTCGTGCATGCGGATATCCGCGAGTTTAATATCGCTCAGCTTCCAGACGCATACAAAATCGTTGCGAATATTCCATACTATCTTACCGGTGAACTCATGCGTCGATTTCTTGAAAGTGATCACCAACCTTCTTCAATTACTTTTTTAGTACAGAAAGAAGTTGCTGAGCGCATTGCGCGGTCAAAGAAAGAAAGTATCTTATCTCTCTCGATAAAAATATACGGTACGCCGAAGTACGTTTTCACTGTTCCTCGTGGAGCGTTTCAACCAATACCAAATGTTGATTCAGCAGTTCTTTCAGTTCGCAATATTTCAAAGGATGCTTTTTCTTCACCTGAACAAGAGACTCTTTTCTTTACATTAATTCGAGCTGGTTTTGCTCATAAACGGAAGTTGCTTCGTTCGAATCTAGCCATTGCCGGTTTCGAGACAGTATCTATACCAGAAAAAATACGCGCGGAAGATCTAGAGCTTAAGGATTGGATTCTTCTTATGGAGGCTGTTTCTTAAGGTTGGATTAATGCACATATTTAGAAATAAAAGTCACTATAAACTACTCTATAACTGATATACTTCGCGTATCTACTATGGGGAAAAGTTTACTAAATTGGCGAGTATTCATAGCGACCACATTTGCTGTCGCACTCATACTTGGTGCGTATGTACTCGCGAGAGGTATCGAATCACCTCCTGTTGCTCAAGCCTCAACCGAATCGGCACTTCTGAAAGTAATCGCGAATAAAGACACTGATGGTGATGGCCTTCCTAATTGGGAAGAATTACTTTATGGCACTTCACCGACAAATCCGGACACCAATGGTCTCGGTATGACTGATGGAGAAGCGGTGGCGCGTGGTCTTATTGTACCGAGAGCAGTCGTAGATATCCCAACAGCGAAAACAACACCAACGTCGTCTTCGTCTGCTAACCCTTCTCTTCCACCACCTCCTGCTGAAGGAACTCTCACCGCTTCTTTTACAAAGAATGTCTTTTTACTTTATACAACTGCAGTGAAGAACAATAATGGCAAACGCCTTACGCGCGCTCAGCTAAACACTATTTCTCAGACAGCACTTACGAATCTTGCTCAGTCGATTGTGCGGGCACCTAATTTCAAAACAGCAAATGATTTGACCATTTTAGGTTCAGGTACCGAAGCCCTTAAAACCTATGCTATTTCAGTAGAAACGGCACTTGCGTCTTACCCGACCACTGCAAAAAAGAGTGAGATATTTTATTTGCAGGATGCGGTTAAGAAAAATGATGCTACCGCACTTACTCATATCATTTCGATAGCAAAAGGATATCGTATTGCAGCGACTGCCGTATT
>QIHK01000064.1 GCA_003230945.1 Candidatus Kaiserbacteria bacterium | reverse complement strand
CCGAAGTTTCAAAATTTGCCTCGCTGTAATTTCAATATCAGTTGCTTGACCTTCTGCTCCACCGTGTGGCTGATGAATCATCACTTCAGCGTTCGGTAATGCAAAACGTTTTCCTTTTTCTCCAGATGAAAGAATGACGGACGCCATTGATGCTGCCATTCCTACACAAACGGTCGTGATGGGTGGCTTCACATGATTCATAGTATCGATGATAGCGAGACCCGCTGTGACAATACCTCCAGGGGAATTAATATAGAGCGAAACACTCTTTTTTGGATCTTCACTTTCAAGAAAAAGAAGTTGAGCGATAACTAAATTAGCAACGTCATCGTCAATAGGTCCTCCTACGAAGATAATGCGCTCCTTTAGAAGACGCGAATAAATATCGTAGGCACGTTCCCCAAACTGGCTCTTTTCAATGACCATCGGAACGAGCATAGAGGCACGTGGCTGTGTATTTTTAATATTCATGATTCGGCGATTGTAGCTTTATGGTTCATTAAACTCAAGTTGGGATCATCCTACGGCATACCTTTTTATTGCTGTGCCGTTGGACTCGAATATTGTTGTTGTACAGTGCGCTTACCCCAAGCATAAAATGCTCCTACGATAATCATGACAACTATAATGAAGATAGCGATAACAACGCCCCATGATTGTTGTTTTGTTGGAGGCATTCCTAATGGAAGCTCTTTCAAAGATTGATTTTCTTCTTCGACCTGTGAAGTAGATGAGGAATCTTCTGTGGGTAGAGTCGGTAATTCATGCATATCTGCAAGTATAAGACATAGAGCCTCTATAGCAAAAGGGGACTCATATGTTTTTGAAAATTATCCTTCTAATTTTGGCTCGTATTCTTTCTTGTAACGTTCCTCACTTTCCTGGACAATGGCGATTGCTTCTTTTGCATTAAGAAATTTTTCTACAACTCCTGTATTGGATTTCTTAAGTGCTTTGTAATTTTCCCAAAAATATTTAGATTGTGTTTTGAAGTAGGTACCGAGGTCATCAATTTCTTTTACATGATCAACACGTTTATCGTCAGCGAGAACAGCGATAATTTTGTCATCTATTTCACCGTTATCAATAAACTTGATACCTCCAACAATACGCGCTTCCACGAGGGAGCCGGGGATAAGCGGTTCAGTAATGTTTGTTAAAACAATATCAAGCGGATCATTATCAATATCCCAGGTACGAGGAATTGCTCCGTACGTATAGGGATACGCCATTGATGAGTAACCGACACGATCGAGTTTTAGCTGTCCGGACTCAGTAATGAGTTCATATTTATTTATTGAGCCTGCAGAAATTTCAATAATTGCATTAACAATACCCTTCTTCTCATTAGTAAATGGATCAAGCACGTGCAGAAGATTTAGCATGTACTTCGATGGTTTGTGATTGATATGTGCCATGATAATTAATTTAATTAAAAAATATTATTATTCATCTTTTGCCTTATCGCGATCTTCTTCGGCATCCGCAACTGTTTCACTTGAAGAGGGGAGTTCTGTTAACTCTTCCTCAGCTGGAAGTATAGTCTCTTGAGATTCTTCTTCAAGAATTATTTCCTGACTCTCGGTCGGCATGAGTCCCGCTTCTTTAGCGGGGTCATTCTCAACTTCCGCTTGAGCAACTTCAACTGAATTACCGTCACTTTCAGCAACGTCAGTACCGGTCGCTGAAACAATATCAATATTCCAACCAGTAAGTTTTGCTGCAAGACGTACATTTTGACCACCGCGACCGATGGCAAGCGATTGTTCATCTTCAGACACAGTGACTACCGCCCGATGTTCATCTTCATGAAGTTCCACTTCAATGGGCACGGCAGGAGAAAGTGCTTCACGAATAAATTCTTTTGCATCATCATTCCATTCAATAATATCAATACGTTCTCCACCGAGTTCACTCATAACAGTCGATACTCGTACTCCACGCTGACCGACTAAAGAGCCAACCGGATCGACATTAGGATTATTACTTGATAGAGAAATTTTCGTACGACTACCCGGTTCACGTGCAAGCGCCTTTACCTCAATGGCGCCTGACGCTAGTTCTGGTGCTTCTTGTTCAAATAATTTCACTACAAATTTGGGGTGGGCACGAGAAAGACGCAAATAGACGCCACGGAACCCCTCATCAACGGCATAAAGATACGCTCTAATACGCTCACCCGGACGATAGCGTTCTCCTGGAATCTGCTCTTCATACGGAATAAGTCCGGTTGTGCGACCCAAATCAACAAAAATTGCCCCGCGTTCCATGCGTTGCACGATACCGTTTACGATTTCTCCCTTCTTCTCACCAAATTCTTCCATCATAGATAGTTTTTCAGCTTCACGTACTTTCTGAATGACAACTTGCTTGGCTGTTTGCGCAGCAATACGCCCAAAGTCATCTTGTGGTTCTAGTGGGAAAATAATTTCCTCATCAAGCTCAACTCCTTTTTTGATAAGCTTCGCATTCTCAAGCAGGATATGCTTCTCAGAGTCAAAGCGGGGAAGCTCACCATCAGTAAGTTCTTCCTCATGTTCATGGTGAAATGGGTGTATATGAGATTGCTCCTCTGATACTTCTTCTCCTTCTTTAGGAAAACGCACTGTTGTGTTATCAACAACTAGTTTTATTTGTTCGAAAGAGACTGTCCCTGTACTAAAATCAAGTTTTGCACGAATAATCTGTCCACGTTTCCCGTATTCACGTTTATACGCGGTGGCCATTGCAATCTCAATGGCACTCACCATCGTTTCTCGGTTAATACCACGCTCTTCAAATTCTCCAAGTACCGCACCCATTGTTTTAAGATCAATCATATGGAATATGTATGTCTGACTAATATATGTATTCTAGCAAAAATGTCCGTAAAACGGACATTTCATTACTTACTAAGATACCAGAAAAGACACTCCTCGTCAAAAATACCCTACAGAAAATTTTTATCTTCTATTATCCCAAACTATTCATACCTAGTGCGTAGCAACAGAGCCATGACGCGCTATACTTTAATATATTATGCACGTTTCAGAAGGAGAATTAAAAAAATTTATCATCGACTCGGGTCTTGTTGCACGTAAGGATATTGATGCAGCGGACAAAGAAGCGAAGAAGGAAGAGAAGTCGCTCGGCGATATTCTTATTTCAAATGGTTCGCTGACTGAGGACGCATTACGACGTATTCAAGCATATGTGCTTGGTATCCCGTTTGTAAACCTAAAAGATCATCAGGTGCCAATCGATATTCTTTCTCTTATTCCAGAACCGATTGCTCGCACCCATAACATTATCGCTTTTAAGAAAGATAACGATTCTCTCGAGGTCGCTATGCTCGACGTCGAGGACCTTGCCTCGATTGAGTCAGTGAAAAAAAAGACCGGCCTTAAAATTTTGGCGCGTCTTACTGATACTGAAAGTATCAAGCATGCACTACTGCAATATCAGAAATCACTTAAAGATGAATTTGGTGACATTATTGCAACAGAATCAGGAAAAATCCGTATTGTGAATGAAAATGATAAGGATATTTCTGGGAATGATCTTAAAAAGATGGCTGAAGATCTACCTATTGTACGTATCGTCGATACATTACTGCGTCATGCCATCGTGCAAGATGCTTCTGATATTCATATTGAACCTATGGAAACTGAAGTATTAGTGCGTTACCGCATTGATGGCATTTTGCATGATGCCATGACGCTACCAAAAGTCGCAGCTGCGGGTATTGTCGCTCGTATTAAAGTACTTTCAAATCTGAAACTTGATGAAAAACGTTTACCACAAGATGGCCGTTTCAAAATGGAGACAGAAGCTGATCGCGTTTCCTTCCGTGTTTCTATACTTCCAACTTTTTTTGGCGAAAAAATTGTCATGCGACTTTTGCGCGAAACAGGAGAAGGATTCACTCTCGAATCACTCGGATTCCATGGTAATCGATTGGAGCAGATACACTCAGCACTTAAAAAAACAACTGGCATCATCCTTATTTCTGGTCCTACGGGAAGTGGTAAAACAACAACTCTTTACACAATGATGGATATTTTAAATACAGCAAATGTAAATATCTCTACTATCGAAGATCCTGTTGAGTATCAAATGAAACGGGTAAATCAGACACAGGTTAATCCTCAAATTGGGTTTACTTTCTCATCGGGTCTTCGCTCCCTAGTGCGACAGGACCCAGATATCATCATGATTGGTGAAATTCGTGACGGCGAAACAGCGTCACTCGCCATCAATGCAGCACTCACTGGTCACCTTGTCCTCTCTACTATTCACACTAATTCAGCGGCTGGTGCTATTCCGCGACTTATTGATATGGGCGTTGAACCATTCTTACTTGTTTCAACTATCCGCGTCATCGTGGGTCAACGTCTCGTACGAAGACTTTGCGATAATAAAAAAGAATTTACTATAGATAAAATTGCACGAGATAAAATTGCACCCGAAGAGAGTTTCGATGCAGCACTTAAATCACTCCACGAAGAGAAACTCATTAAAGCTGGTACTAAACTTGATGATCTTTCATTTTATAAGCCTGTCCCGGGTGGTGAGTGTGAAGATGGTTATAAAAGTCGTGTCGGTATTCACGAAATTCTCTCTATTTCATCAGCTATTCGCGAGATTATGCTCCATACCAGTACTTCAGAAGCAATTGAAGAACAAGCAAAAAAGGAAGGAATGCTCACTATGCTTGAGGACGGTCTCTATAAAGCAGTGTGTGGCATTACTTCATTAGAAGAAGTGCTACGTGCTATTACCGAATAAAATGAAATACCGCGTCACCATCAGGAAAAAAGAAGGGGCCGACGAGATACGAATCATTGATGCTCCTTCACGCTTTGCAATCTATGAAATAGTTCAGAAAGAAGGTAACACCGTTGTGGCACTTACCAATACGATAAATGGATTCCATATCCCTGCTTGGTTGAATTTCACTATAGGTACTGGTATTAAACGTGCAGAAATTATTCGATTTGCAAAAAACATTGCGGCCATGTTAAATGCTGGCCTTCCACTCTCGCGTTCACTCTCAGTCATCGAACGTCAATCAAGTAATAAATACCTTAAAAAAATTGTTGTTGCTATTTCTGATTCAATTAAAAAGGGGTCTTCATTTAATGAAGCTCTTGCAGCGCACCCGAAAGTATTTAGTGATTTATTTATTGCTATGGCGCACGCAGGAGAAGAGTCTGGGAGCCTTTCTGATTCACTTGAAGTTGTTGGCATTCAAATGGAACGTTCTGAGGAACTTGTAAAAAAAATAAAAGGAGCAATGATTTATCCATCAATTGTTGTGTCAGCAATTATCATTGTCGGCATACTTATGCTCATTTTTGTTGTACCTACTCTAACTAAAACCTTTACTGAACTTGGAGTAAAACTACCGCTCGCCACTCGCATCATTGTGGCCACATCAGATTTTATGTCATCAAATGTTATTCTCGTTTTTGCTGGACTGATAGCATTCGTCTTTGGTGGTATCACCTTTGTACGTTCAAAACGAGGATCAATAATTGTGTTGTGGATAGCACTTCATTCTCCTGTCGTTGGTGAGCTTGTACGCGAGACTTATTCCGCTCGATTTGCGCGTACTCTTTCCTCACTTCTTTCTTCTGGGGTGCCGGTACTAAATGCACTTGGTATTACCAAGGCGGTTGTACACGCAGAGGTATTCGCTAAGGTTATTAGTGAAGCAGAAGCAAATGTAAAAAAGGGTGAACCACTCTCTAGTGCTTTCGTTAAACATACAGAACTGTACCCTATACTTATGGGTGACATGCTCGCTGTTGGTGAAGAGACAGGGAAAGTTGCTGAAATGCTTAAACAAATTGCTGAGTTCTACGAATCTGATGTTGGTGAAAAAACTAAAGATCTCTCAACTATTATTGAACCGGTACTTATGCTTCTATCGGTACCATGGTTGGCATCTTTGCAGTTGCTATTATCTCACCAATCTATTCACTTTCATCTGCTATGTAAAAACGCTATGACTGCGCAAAAGGCTTAGTAGCATCACCGTGATGCGTTATTATTCGGTAATGCGTGTTCATTTTAAAAAAGGGATGTCACTTGTCGATGTTATTGTCGGCATTGCTCTCTTACTTATTGTGTTCCTTGCTCTCTTTGGCATTCTTCGTGCATCACTTCTTATTTCTTCACTTGCAAAAAATAAGGCTGGTGCAACGACAGTATCTCAGATACAAATGGAATTTTTGCGTAGCCTTTCTTATGACACGCTCGGTACACAAGGAGGAATCCCAGCTGGTTCAGTCTTGCAAGATGCCACAACAACTGAAAATGGTGTTAATTATGCCACCCATACTTTTATAAAATATGTCGATGACCCAGCTGATGGTACAGGAGTAAACGATACTAACGGCATCATAACCGACTATAAACGTGCGCGTATTGATACCACCTATACTGTGGGAGGAAAACAACACTCAGTTATTCTTGTTTCGAATTTTGCGCCTCCCGGACTTGAGACCACAAATGGGGGTGGCACTCTAAAAATACATATTATCAATGCACAAGGAGGCCCAGTAGTCGGTGCAACGGTTGGCATTATTAATGCAGCAACTTCTCCAACTATCAATATCACTACCGCAACAAATAATGATGGCATTGTCTTCCTCCCGGGAGCCGCTACTTCATCTGAATATCGCATTGCCGTTTCAAAAGGTGGTTATTCGAGTGCTCAAACCTACACTCGAGATACCACAAATCAAAATCCTAATCCTGGATATCTCACCGTTATAAAAGACCAGACAACGACCGGTACTTTTGCTATTGATCTTCTTTCTTCTCTCTCTATGTCTACTTTCTCTCCAATAGCGACGAGCACCTTTAGCGATAATTTTATAGATACATCGAAACTTATAACTATGAGCTCCACAACTGTTGCGGGAGGAACACTCACACTCAAAAGTGGCGAACAAACTGGTACTGCACGCAGTGTTGCAACCAGTTCTCCCTATCTCATACAGTGGGATAGCGTCATGTCGACAACTACGATACCAAGTGGCACCGCGATACGTCTTCATATCTATGGCAATGGAGGCATCCTTATCCCAGATACTGTTCTTCCGGGAAATGCCGTCGGTTTTAGTTCTTCCCCTATATCAATAACCAGTATTTCGACAACTACGTATTCATCACTCTCAATTGGAGCAACACTCACCACAACGACAAGTAGTACCTCTCCTGATATTTCAGCATGGTCACTCTCATACCGAGCGGGGCCATTTCCACTCGGAAATGTGCCGTTTACTCTTACGGGAATGAAAACAAAGGGAGCAACCGGAAGTGGTAGTCCAATTTATAAAACCATCATTACTGCTGCAACTGGAAATGGTGGCGTACAAGGTATCACCACAGAATGGGATACCTACACCCTTAGTCTTCCGGGAAATGATGTTATTGATGCCTGTCCTTCACCTCCATATTCTCTTGCACCGGGAAATTCTACAAATGCAACACTTATACTTGGAACGAAAACAACAAATGCATTACGAGTCTTTGTTACCGATAATGTTGGTACTGCTGTTTCCGGAGCAAACGTTACACTTGCACGCACTGGATTCTCCGAAAAAGTTCCAACTTCTTCCTGTGGATCTGCCTATTTTGGAAATATTACTTCAGCAAACGATTATACTGTCACTATCGCGAAATCTGGTTACACCACAACAAATTTCCCCAGCATTTCTGCGACTGGTATGACAACTTATAATGCAAGCTTCCCTTAAACTATGAGACCATTTCTTCCACGAGGTCTAACTCTCATCGAAACAATTGTGACGGTAGCACTCACCGCATTCGTTTTTCTTGCTCTTGGTAGTCTTATTCAGTATTTCTATAAAACAAATACATACACCCTCGAGCAATCACAAGCAGTTTCAAGTGCCCGACGTAGTATTGAAAATGCCATGCGCGACTTGCGCGAAGCATCGTACGGTTCAGATGGTTCATATCCTATTCAAACAGTAGCGACGTCAAGTATTACATTCTATGCAAATATTAATACGAATATTTCAATTGAAAAAGTACGGTACTACTTATCTGGTACAACGTTGTATCGTGGAACAACAGAGCCAGCTGGAAATCCTCCGTCGTACGCAGGTCAACCTGAAACAACAACACTTGTTGTCAACAATATAAGAAACGGCACTTCAGCACTCTTCACGTTTTATGATACAAACGGTATGTTACTTACTAATCCAATTAATATTTCTGATATTACTTCAGTCCATATTAATGTACTCACCGATGTAAATCCTGAGCGCGCACCAAATATCTATACACTTTCTGGAAGTGCCACACTCCGTAATTTACATGACGCCGGCATCTTATGAAATATTCTCGCGGATCTATTGTATTACTCGTAATCGTATTTGGCGGCATTTTTCTTGCAGTACTTACGGCACTCTCTAGCTACGTACTCACACAAAATCGTATCGAAGATGCAACACGGGTACGAACCGAGGCCTTCTCCGTCGCTGAGGCTGGACTCGAATACTACCGTTGGCATCTTGCTCATTTTCCACAAGATCTTCAGAACGGTACTGGTAGTGCTGGTCCGTATGCCGTTTCTATCCCTGATCCTTCTGGCGGTACCGCAGGCACTGCGACACTCACTATTGCTGCAAACATAGCATGCGGTCAAACAACCTCTATCGACCTCACTTCAGTAGGCACTGCGGCTGATGATGCTTCTCAACCTCAAACACTTGTTGCGCGTTATGCGCGTCCGTCGGTGGCTGCATACTCTTATATCGTAAATGATAGTGTTTGGGCCGGCGCCGATCGTATCATTAATGGCCCATATCATTCAAATGGTGGCCTGCGCATGGACGGCACCGCAAATGCGCCAGTCTCTAGTTCATTATCGAGCTGGACCTGTACCTCCAATTTCGGTTGTTATTATAATAAAACTGTTCCAGGTGTCTTTGGTAGCGGAACAAATCAATCTCTTTGGTCGTACCCAACGCCTCAAGTTGACTTTGCTGGTATAGCGGCAAATTTCCAATCCCTTAAAACCACTGCTCAAGCCTCTGGTATTTATTTGCCACGCTATAGTTCAGGTAGAAGTTCTAGCCGAGCGTCTCACAGAGGGTATCATCTCATTTTCAACAGCAACGGCACGGTAACAGTAAAACGAGTATCTTCCGTATATAGACTATACTCATATCCAGTAAATAATTCTGATTCTCAGAGTGATTATTCTCTTATTCGCAACGAGAGCACCTATAACACATACACCTTACCTACAAATTGTGGTCTCATTTTTGTGGAAGATAATACTTGGGTTGAAGGAGTGATTCCAGCTAAAGTTACCCTCATTGTTGCGAATGTCTCAAGCAACGGATCAGTGATCCCTGACGCATTTCTTAAAGGAAATATCACGTATGCTTCCGCAGATGGTTCAGATGGATTTACGCTCATTAGCGGACATAATGTGCTTATTGCTCCTGATTCTCCTCAAAATATGAAATTAAATGGTATTTTTGTCGCGCAAGGAGGGGCGTTCGGTCGTAATTATTATTCCTGTTATTGGTATCCTTCTTATAGTCAAAAAGGTACGTTAACTATCCTTGGATCAACTATTTCCAATAAACGCACCGGTACACAATGGACTGGCTCCGGATGTGGCAAAACTTATAGTTCCGGTTATGCATCACGTGTTGATTCATTTGACCGAACACTTGCAAACGATCCACCCCCATTCACCCCCGCCCTTTCCACTGATTATCGTTTTGTCGATTGGCAACAAAAGTAATATTCCCCTTAAAATTGTTATACTGCATTCATGCTTATTGTTGCCAACTGGAAAGCGTATGTCGAAGATCTTACGAAAGCAAAAGAACTTTTAGTAGTTGCAAAGCGACTCGCAAAAACTACGAAACATACCATTGTTCTCGCACCCCCAGCACCACTCTTTGGTGCCCTTGCGATACCCAATAAATCTTCTGTTGCTTTTTCAGCCCAAGATATTTCAATAACAACTGGCGGAGCAGAAACTGGAGAATCAACTGCTCAAGTCTATGCAACTGTCGGTGCCACCTATGCCATTATCGGTCACTCTGAACGAAGAGCTAAAGGAGAAACAAACGACTCTACCGCAACAAAACTCGCTCATGCACTCGCTCACGGACTCACGCCGATACTCTGTGTCGGTGAACAAGAACGTGATGAAGAAGGACGTTATCTCTCATTCATACGAACGGAAATTAGTACGGCGCTTGAAGAGCTAACCCCTAAAGAGCGCGGAAAAATCATTATTGCATACGAACCTATTTGGGCGATTGGAAAAACTGCTTCAGAAGCTATCCATCCTTCTGACTTAGCTGAAATGGTGCTTTATATTCGTAAAATACTTACTGAACTCTTGCCTGGGAAAAATGCAACTCGAACGCAAGTGTTATATGGCGGATCAGTAGAAGCTAAAGGAGCATATGAACTTGAAATTGATTCTGGAATTAATGGTTTCCTTGTCGGTCATGCTTCAGTGGACCCATTATTGTTCTCCGCTCTTGTAAAGAAAATAATGTAATTAGTATGGTGCGTTCTATTCACGAAATTCCTATTTTTGAGAATATACCCATACTTGTGCGCGCTCCTCTCAATGAACCCGTCCAAAATGGTGTTGTTGTTGATACCTTTCGACTACAACGAACTGTGCAAACTCTACGATTTTTGGCAGATCGCGGTGCCAAAGTAATCGTTATAAGTCACATTGGGGGAGAGGGGACTGAGACTCTTGCTCCCATTGCCGAAGCGCTCAAACAATTTATAACCAATGTTTCTTTTTTCCCCGAAACTATCGGGGTGCGGGTCAGAAGTGCCATACGTGATCTTGCACCTGGACATATTATTGTACTCGAAAATTTACGTCGCCATACTGGTGAGAAAAATAATGACCTGGCATTTGCAAAAGAGCTTGCCTCCCTTGCCGATGTGTTTGTTGAAGATTCTTTTGATACGTGCCACCGCAAGCATGCTTCAATTGTAAGAGTACCGAAATTATTACCATCGTATGCTGGACTTTTACTTACACAAGAAATTGAAGCTCTTACGAAAGCATTGTCACCAAAACATCCATCAATTGCTATTATCGGCGGGGCAAAATTTAATACTAAGGAAAAAGTTCTCAACCGACTTTTGGAAACCTATGACCATGTTTTTGTTGGTGGTGCTCTTGCAAATGATTTCCTAAAAGAGTCTGGTACATCAGTTGGCGCCTCACTTGTCTCAAACGTTGATACCCACAAGGTATCTGCACTTCTCGCGAATCCAAAACTTATCATTCCCACCGATTCCCTTGTGGTGCATCAAGGTGTGGCGACAGCACCAAATGCACGAGAGCAGGCGCGTGTTACTAAGAATGCAGATATACAACCAGATGAAGTTATTCTCGATCATGGTCCCGAAACGATTGCTTCCTTAGAAGGATTAGTGCAAAAAGCAAAATCAATTCTCTGGAATGGTCCTTTGGGGAATTATGAACATGGATTTATAGATGCAACCAATTCACTAGCTCGTGCTATTGCTTCAAGTAGAGGTCACTCTGTTGTAGGAGGTGGCGATACTATTGCCTCTATTGAGAATTTAAATCTTATGTCACATTTTTCATTTGTTTCGACTGGGGGAGGTGCCATGCTCGAATTTCTCTCGCAAGGAACACTTCCTGGTATCGAAGTACTTAATGAGCAGTAGATATTTACAATAGGTTTCTACGAATCTTTTCTGCGATATCAATAGCTTCTCCATCTTTATAAGAAAAGTCCCGATTCCAATTTTTTAAACCATCCTCTTTAAATCGAGGAATGATGTGTGCATGTGTATGAAATATAATTTGTCCTGCAGCAGATTCATTATTAATACTTACATTAATGCCATCGGCATTCGTCACCGCTTTTACTGCCTTCGTAACGATACGAATAGTACGCATAAGTGCCGCTGCACTTTCTTCATTAATATCGAATAGATTCCGTGATGCCTTCTTAGGAAGGACGAGAGTATGCCCAGCACTTATAGGTTTAATATCAAGAAACGCGAGTGTGTCAGAGTCTTCATAGATAATATGAGAGGGAATCTCATGACGAATTATTTTCCCGAAAATAGTGTCTTCCATATATAAACAGCATACCGTATATGACCTCTGATATAATCAGCCCGTAATGTTTTTACTCCATGAGCCACTTGAAAGAACTCTCCGTGAAAAGCTTTCTGCATATGACGATTTAACAGCAGCACTTCTCATTCGGCGGGGGATTGATACGAAAGAAAAAGCAGATAAATTTTTATCTCCTTCGTACGAAGAAGATTTGCATGACCCACTTTTAATGGTGGATATGCCAAAAGCCGCTAAGCGACTCGCAAGCGCCATTGCAACTCATGAACACATCGCCGTTTGGAGTGATTACGATTGCGATGGTATTCCGGGAGGAATTATTTTGCATGATTTTCTAAAAAAAGTTGGTGCTCATTTTGAAAACTATATTCCACATCGTCAGAATGAAGGGTACGGCATGAATGAAGTCGGCATTATGAAACTCGCTAAAAATGGTGTCACGCTCATTATCACCGTCGACTCCGGCATCACCGATGTTGCAGAAATCTCCTGTGCAAAAAAACTTGGTATTGATGTCATTGTTACCGACCACCACTTACCAGGAGAAAAACTTCCCGATGCGTATGCGGTAGTTAATCCAAACGCACGAAGTGATGAAACATACCCGTTCAAAGATCTTTGTGGTGCAGGTGTCGCATGGAAACTTGTCTGTGCCACACTCGCGGTGGCACCAGTATTACGTGAAAAAGTTCCCGAAGGATGGGAAAAGTGGCTTCTCGACATGGTCGGACTTGCTACGATCGCCGACATGGTTCCTTTAACTGGAGAAAATCGTGTACTCGCGGTATATGGATTACTAGTTTTGCGTAAGTCTCCGCGCATAGGACTACAGAAAATGTGTCGCATAATGCGTACCGAGCAACGCACTCTCACCGAAGATGATATTGGTTTCATGATTGCCCCACGAGTAAATGCAGCGAGTCGTATGAGTGATCCGCGCGATGCCTTTGATCTTTTCACAAGTGAAAATGAAGACGAAGCTGATACTCTCGCAAAAAATTTAGAAAAGGCGAATCGTTCTCGGAAAGCGAAAGCTGGTGCCATCACTCGAGCAGTGCGTACAAGAATTAAAGAACGGGAAGAATTACGAAGCGTTATTGCTCTTGGAGATCCAGAATGGAATCCAGCACTTCTTGGACTCGTAGCAAATACAATCGCTGACGAATATGGCAGACCAGTATTTCTTTGGGGAAGGGGTGGTAACCAAAGTCTCAAAGGTTCCGTACGAAGTGGCGGAGGAGTACACGCTCTCAAGCTTATGCAGGCAACGAAAAATGTATTCGAACGGTTCGGGGGTCATGCCGCTTCAGGAGGTTTCACCGTAAAAGATGATATGGTTTTCTTTCTTGAGGAACACTTATCAAATGCCTTTAAAGAAATTCCAAAATCAGAATCTGACGATCTTACTCTCCGTGCTGATGCACGGTGCACCATCGATGAGGTGACCACTTCATTCCTCCACACTCTCGAAAAACTCTCCCCCTTCGGCCGTGAGAATTCAAAACCTGTGTTTCTATTGCACGAAGTGTCTGTGCTTGAAATTTCACACTTTGGCAAAAGCAAAGAACATTTAAAAATAATTTTACGTTCAAATAAAACAAAAAAAGTTATCGAGAGTATTGCCTTCTTTGTGAAAAAACCAATCACAAAAGTTGCGGAGCAGTGCACTTCTAATACACGAGTGGATATTCTTGCTCATATTGAACGCAATCCATTTTCTTACAGATATCCAATCCGCCTGCGAATTCTTGATCTGCACTTGATTCAAGTAAATTAATTTGATATTGCGCGTGTGTATATGTGCCCGCTAACTGATATAGTATTTCTCATGCAGTTTTCTATTCATGCTGACGGCGGTGCGCGTGGAAATCCGGGACCTTCTGGTGCTGGTGCGGTAGTGCGCGATGCTCTGGGTAATATTGTTGCGAGTGTTTCAGAATTTCTTGGTCATCAAACAAATAATTTTGCAGAATACGAGGCAATCATTCTCGCCTTTACAAAGCTCATGGAAATTGTGCCAAAAGCAGAACATGCTACCACGTCTGTCATTGTGAAACTTGATAGTGAACTTATTGTGAAGCAAGTAAATAAAGAATATAAAGTAAAAAATCCTGTACTCAAAAAACAGTACGCAAAACTTCTGCAGGGCATCAGTGCATTTGGAGATGTATCATTTACCCATGTACCGCGCGCGCAAAATAAGGATGCAGACGCATTGGCAAACGAAGCAATGGATCGTGGATCATGAGATACACCTA
>QIHK01000032.1 GCA_003230945.1 Candidatus Kaiserbacteria bacterium | reverse complement strand
CAACTAAACTTTGCCTCGGGAGATTCATCATTGACACAAAACATCACGCCGGTAGGGAGTCTCTCGAAGGCATTTATTCTCGTGTGGGGAACCGGTTCGGATCAAAATATTGAAAGATTAAAGTTTGCAGGAAGTTTTAATTCCACTTCCCAAATAAATATCACCAGAGGAACTAGTGGTAACGCCTCCAAGGCGCAGTGGGAGGTGGTGGAAGCGAATAATGCCACGAGCACGCCAGCGTTTACCGTGCAAACCGGTCAAATATCCCTCGCGTCCGCTTCTACTACATGGAGTGCCAACATTACAAGTGTTAATACCGCGCAATCAACGGTTATAGTTGAGCCAAATTGTGGTTTTTCCGACGACACTAGACAAGTTCAGTTCAGAGGACTCCTCTCCAGTTCTACACAAGTAAATGTTTACAGAACTACTTCTGGTTCCGCGTGTACCGTGCGGTACTGGGTGGTCACTTGGGCTCCAAGCATTACGGTGTATAACGGTTCAACCATAAATACAGGAACATCTAATTCAAGTACACTTCCGGGAACATTAGATCTCTCTCGCTCAGTACTTTTTTTGAGTTGGGACAACGATACGAATGGATTATCTCAACATGCCACGCGAGGTTATTTTAGTAGTCCAACACAGGTAACGTTTACCAGAAACACTGCCACCGGTTCAAATACCGTTGAGTGGTCAGCGGTTGAGTTTCCTGTGGGGGCTGTGGTGCAAGCGGACAATGGCTCTGGCTCACCTTATCTCTCGTCCTCGGGAGGCTCGCTTTTAAGTGTGGCACTTTCCACAGCAGTTACTAGTGCCAGTACTCTCATTTTGCATAGTGTAGAGGTAACCGGTACGGGAAGTGCCATTGTGCGCGCTGAATCACTTGCGTATCTCACCACACCAACGAACATAAATTTTGAAACACAATACACCGGACAAAACAGTACTTGGAGTTATTTTGCAGCAGATTTTACTGGGTGGGGATTTGATGTCCCTGTAACTTCAGGCACTATTATGTCGCCGGAAGTGAGTTATAGCCTCGTACCAAGTGCAACATCGTGGGGTTCGGCAAGCATGTCCACAACGGAAACTAACGGTAGTGTAAAACTGCGAGCGTATTACACTGTGTCTACTCCCTGCGACACAATTGTGCCCGATAGTGCACTTTCCGGGAATTCCACCGGCTTCGGTGTTGCTACACCCATTGATTTGTCGGGACTCAATACCACCACTTACAGTAAACTTTGTTTACAAGCGACACTCACTGAATCAAATGGTACCCCCTATTTAAATGACTGGAGTATTACATGGGCATCCAATGTACCCCCTAGTGCTCCTTCTCAAGATAGTCCTTTAAATGCCTCTACTGGCGTTTCGCAATTGCCGACGTTCCTCATGACTGCAACCGATTCTAATTCCGATAATATCGGTTACAAAGTGACCATCTACTCAAACTCTGCTTGTTCAACTGTTGCGCAAACAGATGATCAAGCGCTGAGCAGTGTGGGGTGGACAGGAACGAATGCTGTTTGTACGAATGCACCAGCATCGTGTTATACATCTGGCACGCAAGGAAGCTTTGCTGCACAAACAGCCTTGTCTCCGAGCACACAGTATTGGTGGAAGGCATCAGCCCAAGACCCAGATGGCTCAGGTACCGTTACCAATTCAACAACTTGTAACAGCTTTACAACGGCTAGCACTGTCTCAATCGCTATTACCTCAAATGGAACTATCTCATACGGGATATTACCGACAAATACAAGCTCCAGTACCGTTCCCGTCTATACGCAGACCGCAAAGAATGATGGCACGGGTATAGAGACCTTTAATATAAAAGGTCAAAATACACTATGTCCATGGACACTCGCGGGAACTCCAAGCACAGACCAATATGTTCAGGAGTTCTCAACAAATGCTGGTAGCACTTGGACGCCACTCACCACTGTATATCAAACACTTGCAACAGGTATTGCAGCAAACGGTACACAGAATTTTGATTTAAAGATTACAACGCCTACCGCTACAGCGTGTTACTCCACACAATCTGCTGATGTCACCGTGCAAGCTATTTTGTAGGTTATCCACAGTATTAATAGAAATTGTTCGGGATTAAATGGTACACATATATATAATCATTATATGAATATCTTCACACACATGAATAGAACTTTTGGATATGTAGTAGGAGGAACGCTTGTGGCGTTGCTCTTTTCTTACACATTAACCTTTGCAGCGAGTACCGCTACTGTTGCCGCTACGGTTACGGTTCAGAATATTTCAATGACTCTTAGTACATCAGGAACAATTGCCTGGGGAATTCTCCCCGTCAATACGGCATCAAGTACCAATCCTGCTTATACACAGTCTTTCACTAATAGTGGCAATGTCCCAGAGAATTTCTTGGTACAAGGCCAGAACTCCGCTAGCTGGACTTTGGCAACAACGAACGGCATTGATACCTATGTAGAATCATTCTGTGCGACAAGTTGTACTACCGCTCCAACTGGCTATACAGCACTTACCACTTCAAACCAAACACTCGCAAGTAATATCGCAGTCAGTGGTACTTCACCTCTTGATCTTTACATCAAAGTGCCGACTTCATCATCAGTATTTACTTCTCAATCGGTAGATGTAACAGTGACTGCGGTTGCTTTTTAGGTATACTATAAGAATCATCTCATATAGAAATACACTAGCTCGCTCCTGAAATACCATGAATATCCCTATACTCTTTAAAAAATTCTTCATTCCTGGCATTTTCTTTCTTACCGCATTTATCCTTCCGACAACCGCGTTCGCAACTGTTGGGGTGGGTGTTGGACTTGGAAAGATTACAATACAGAAAGATTTTGTTCCTGGAGGAATCTATACACTACCATCAGTGCCGGTACTTAATACAGGAGATCAGGTAAGTCGTTACAAAGTAGATATTGAATATCTTCAAACGCAACAGCAAATTAAACCACCACAAAGTTGGTTTTTGTTTAGTCCGAATACCTTTTCTCTCACACCACAGCATGTGCAGGCAGTGAAGCCAATACTTACGATACCAGTGAATGCAAAGCCAGGTAATTATTTCGCTTACATAGAAGCGTATCCGATTAAAGCGGCGTCTACTGGCGTAACCAGAATCAACATTGCTGCTGCAACAAAACTATATTTTACGGTTGCTCCCGCTAATATATTTCAAGGAATGTATTACCGTGTGCTTTCGTTTATCACACAAAACGCACCGTGGACATATATAGTATTTGTTCTTCTTGGTCTTGCTGTTCTTGTAGCTCTCTTTCGCAAATACTTCAGTTTTAATCTAGGTGTTTCTGTTAAAAAGAAAGAATAAGTATATTATTTTAATGAATGACTTTTTATTCACCGTATATTCTTGCCTTCTTTAGTATCGCTTTTTTTCTTGGAAGCGTTTTCTTTGGTAATCAACCAATTGCTTTCGCTGCAACGAGCGTAACAATAAATGCAACAACAAAGATACCGGTGTGTGGCAATGGGGTGAAAGAAACTAATGAGCAATGTGACGGGAGTGATTTTGGTGGAAGAAGCTGCAGTTATCTAGGATTTAGTGGGGGGACACCGAGTTGTAATGCTGGATGCGGATATAATACTTCAAGCTGCACAAGTGCTGCAGAAGAAATAGCCACACCATTGTTTTCTGCAAATATTGGGGGGAGCTATACCATCACAGATGGAAATAATTCTGCAAAAATTAGACTTCTCCCGTATTTCTATTTTGATGATGTTCGTCTCCAAATGTTTGCTTTTAATAAAAGTTCTAGACAGTCTTTTGCTCCATTACCAGCCGGGAAAAATCTTATCGGAAAGATCTATAAATTCTTATTTGTAAATTCTAATGGAAACATTACTTCAACTATTTCTAAATTAGCTACCATAACACTTACCTATACAAATCTTGATGTAAATAACTCAAGCACTAATACATTCGCGCCTTATCGCAGAGGGAGTGGAGGTACGTGGAGTCTCATTCCTGGATACATACTTAATACTATGAATAAGACTATTACTTTTAGCACGGGTTCTTTCGGCGCATTTGCGATTTTTGCTTCGTCGCCTCTACCTTCCCCTCCTCCTTCCGGCGGCGGTGGAGGAGGTGGCGGAGGATCGATAGCAACTATCCCACAAACAGCGTCTGTGACACTATCTGGACGTGCGTATCCGGGAAGTGCAGTAACTATTCTCAAAGATGCTGTTGTTGCTGCCAAAACTCGTGTCGGTGAGGATGCTATATTTTCCATCACTGTTGGCTCTTTGCAGAGTGGTGCTTATCTTTTTAGCGTGTATGCAACGGATTCAAATGGGAATCGTTCGTCAACGGTCACTATACCAGTATCAGTTACTGCAGGTGTGAATGCAAATGCTTCAGGTATTTTTCTTGCGCCCACCATTAGTGTGGATAAAACCGAAGTGAAATGGGGAGACCCTATCCGGGTTTTTGGTCGTACCGCACCGAAGAATACCGTTACTATCTCAGTACACTCAAATAAAGAACTTTTCTTCCAAACCCCGAGTGATAAAAATGGAGTCTATTCGTATAGTTTTCTTACAATGCCACTTACTTTCGGAGAGCATACAGTAAATGTTGGTGCATCAGGAAATGGTGAGGTAAGCCGTATGAGCTCTTCTCTAGCCTTTACCGTAGGAACAAAAAATGTGAAAAACACAATACATCCTGTGAATACTTCCTCGCATAACGATCTCAACGACGATGGGAAAGTGAATATTGTTGATTTTTCAATAGAGGCATTCTGGTATAAGAAACCAAATCCACCTGTTGCATACGATCTCAACGGTGATGGCATCATAAATATCGTTGATTTTAGTATTATGGCATCGAATTGGACTGGATAACTATGACTATCACAAACCGCATTCTACTAACTACGTGTTTACTTCTTTTGCTTCCGGCATTTGCGAGTGCCGCTACGCTCAATATACATACAAATACGAATCATATTCGTGTAGGAGATACCTTTATGATAGGCATTTCATTGAATACACACTCTGCAGTTATCAACGCTATTGATGGCTCTCTCACTCTTTCCTCTAACTTAAAATTAGTAAGTGTCCGTCTCGCGGGTTCACTCGTACCATTATGGATAACCGCACCAGCAGAGCAGACAGCCAATGTTATTAATTTTGCAGGAATCTTACCGGGAGGATACAAAAGTGTATCTATACAAAGTGCGCCTACACAAGGAAATGTTTTTACACTCATTCTCACCGCTGTTTCTAGCGGAGTCGCCCGTATTTCATTTGGGCCGCATACTGCCGCGTATTTAAATGACGGCAAGGGGACACCAGCATCATTAACAGCATCTGCATTAACTTTTCCGATAACCACAATTTCTCATTTAGGGGAAAAGACTACCATTACGGCAGATACAACTCCTCCAGAGCCGTTTACCTCTATGATTACTTCAGGAAAGCCTTTTGGATATAAAGGGAAAGTATTGGTATTCGTAGCACAAGATAAAGATTCAAGTATTCTTAGTTATGAAATTGCTCAGTCATATTTAAAGAGTCCTAAAATCTCTGACTTGTTATGGAAACATGTAAAGAGCCCTTATGTGTTACGTCCTAGTGACAGCGATAAATTCTTATTTATACGTGCGATTGACAGTGCTAACAATACACGCATCAGTGAGGTTTCTCCACAATATATGAGTATGAGTTCCTTTGTACATCGCTGGTGGATATTTGGGCTTATCCTTCTTTTCGGTGTTATCCTCTTTTATTTAGCGGTACGATTATTTCATCGATAATGGCGCGGTATACTAAACGACAATGCGAGATTTCCGCACGTATTTCTTATTGGTAGGGATTTTCCTATTTGTAGCACCGAATATAAGTTTTGCTGCGACACTTTCACTTATTCCAGCATCAGGTTCATATGTTGTTGGGAGCACTATTCCAGTGGAAGTGCTAGTACATTCACCGAGTACTTCTATCAATGCAGTTTCTGGAGTAGTAACTTTTCCACCGGCACTTTTTTCAGTAGTATCTATTTCAAAAAGTAATTCAGTACTCAATTTTTGGCCCACGGAACCTTCATATTCTCAAAGTTTGGGTACGGTAAGTTTTGAAGGAGTGAGGATATCTGGTTTCCAAGGGAATACTGGTCAGGTGATAACTATTGTTCTACGCGCGAAGCACGCAGGACAAGGAAAGGTGGCATTTAAAAGCGGACAAGTGTTAGCAAATAATGGAAAGGGTACTGATATTACTTCAGGACTGTCAGGTACAACATTTACTGTCCATACCCCGGCTTCGCCTGTTAGTAAAAATATAGTTACACAATCTTCAGGAATAGATTTACTTGCACAGATAACATCATCAACGCACCCGATACAAACAAAGTGGTACAACACTTCCCATGTCGTGCTTAATTGGACGAATGTACAAGGAGTGACCGCAGTACGTCTTGGGTATGACCAAAATGCAGGTGGATTACCGTTAGTTCTGTATATGAATCCTATTTCTCACAAAGAAATAGATCTGAAAGATGGTATTTGGTATTTTCATGTACAAGAAAAAGATTCAAACGGTTGGGGAGCAGTGAGTACTTTCCGTATGCAGATTGATAGTGTTCCGCCGTTGCCGATATTGTTGCAGTTCCCAAATGGTGCGACGAGTACAACCGCGAGTCTTGCCGTATCTTTTGGTACAACGGACAATCTTTCCGGTATTAGTTATTACAAGCTCACTATTGATGGACATTCGTTTACGATAACTTGGCAGAAAGGAAGCAGTGTATATGCTCTACCTGCAGAAGCGTCTGGCAAACACACTCTTTTGGTTGAAGCGTATGACAAGGCAGGAAATAGTGTAGAAGCCAGTAGTTCATTTACTATTATAGGGACGGGGAAGAAATCACCAACATCTCCACTATTACTTTTTATGATGGGGTGGCAAGCAATTAATTATATATCTCTGATTCTCGTTATACTCACTGCACTTGCTGTCGGTGCTTTTGGAGGGTGGTATCTTTGGCACCATTTTCACGCTTTTCGTAGGAAGTATCCAGGCATGTCGAGAGAGACCCATCAGGCATTACATAAACAGTTTGATAAACTTACTGAAGCTATTACTGCCGAAGTTATGCGACTTGAGAAAATTAAATCTAAACGAAAGCTTACTCGTGAAGAAACACAGATTATTGAAAATTTGAAAAAGCTTATTCAGAAAACAGAGTTTATCGTTGAAAATGATATTAGTGAACAAAAATAAATTCCTTCAACTTGTTGCTAATGCCAAACAGCAGAAATCCTCTTTAAACAAATGTCTTAGAAACTTTAACTATATAGACTTGATTTGAATTCTTGTTCAACTTCAGCAATGCTCAAGTTATATATCTGCTGAAATAGATTACTATTCTCCTCCTTACTTTTTTCTCGGCTATTTTTCCTATAAAAATGCTCAAATGATTCTTTGCTGTACGATTTAATAAGAAAGGTGGTAAAGGCACCCGCAAGACTGTAAAAATAGATTGCCTTATTATCATCGGTTTCAAGCCATTGCTCGTGACGCATGAACTCAATGAGAGGTGAATATATTTTTTCATCATATCCCTTACTTACATACTTTTTATGTGGCGTTCCATCCCACGCATGACCCACCATATATTCTGCAAGTCCTTCTTGAAAAAAGCCTGTAGAGAGACCCCATGGGAGTGAGAGAAGATGAGTATCTTCGTGTGGACCGATTGGTTTAACCTCACTCATGTACAGCACATGGATACGGAATTCATTGTAGATTGATTGTGCATACCAGTCGTCGCCCATTAATATAGTTTTTGTTACTTTGTCCGGATAGAAGTAATACTCAATCGGACGATTTGGTCCTTCAATACTAAGAAATGATGTAATCTTTGTGTATGCCACTTCTTGTGTCATTACTATTGTATCGATGTCATGCTCTGCTTCAGAGTCAGGAAAGTAATGGAATACGTAATGTTCAGAATGGCGCTTAATGAAACGCGGTTCACGCTCGAAATCACGCCGATAAGTCGGGAGAAATTGGTTGTAATTCATAAAATTATAATAACAAGTGGCCGTGCATTCGAAAGAGAATGCGCGGCCTGAGTGAATAGTACGTGTTGCTGTCAGTAGTTGAGTGTGAGCAGACCTTCGTTATAGATTTTGAGCATAAGATTTCATAAATGAGTTCAAACTTCGCTCAAGAAACACTGTAAATTTATAATTTCGGTGGCTTGGTTTAGACTCTATTTCTCACTATTGAGTCCAAACCTAACATCCCACAACTCTGGTAAGTCGTGCTTTTTAATCCACTCCAAATAGAGCTCATCCGCGCTCGCAGTAATGTAATCTTTTTGTGTAAATCCCAAGCATTTCGCGACTTTGTGGATTTTGGATGACTTGCCCTCAATCTCTATCCACACACCGTATGGATATATGTCTCACACACCGTATGGATATATGTCTAGTGTTATCTCTGTATCATCTGGACCAGCGAAAACAGATCGTGTTTTTTCGTATGAGTTTTCCTCAATGAATTCTCCCTGTGAAGAAATAATACGCATAGCATCCCTAACAGAATTTCCTTTGTAAACAATTTCTTCAATCTCTTTTTTTATGCTCTCCTCAACTGCTACCCTGTATTTATGGGTGGCATCAACAATCTGAAACTCAAAATTGTCTTGCACGCGCAAACGAATCTTCTTCTTGTCATTTTTTATACCGTATATTACATCTCGTATATATTCAGTCCGTACATATTTTGCAAGTGTACGAATTTTTG
>QIHK01000053.1 GCA_003230945.1 Candidatus Kaiserbacteria bacterium | reverse complement strand
GAACGTCAGAAACGTACGGCGAGTGGTCAACGTTCCACACGCGAGAGTGAGCTTGAAAAAATTCGCGACCAACACTCAATTGTGAGCGATATACTCGAATACCGTGAACTTAAAAAATTACTCTCAACATATATTGAGAACCTGCCACCACTTTTAGATACACACTCTCGTCTCCATGCTGAATTTTTGCAGGCGGGTACTTCAACTGGACGTATGGCAAGCCAAAATCCGAACCTTCAAAATATTCCTCTCCGTACTGAACGTGGGAGAGCTATACGTCACGCTTTTGTTGCTCCAAAGGGATTCACCCTTGTCGCTCTTGATTACTCACAAATTGAATTGCGGATTGCTGCTATTCTTTCCGGTGACGAGAAACTATGCGACATTTTTAAGAGCGGGCGTGATGTGCATCGTGAAGTGGCTGCAACCGTATTTGGTATCGCACCTAAAGAGGTTAACCCAGATATGCGTCGCCGTGCCAAAGTCATTAATTTCGGCATTCTCTATGGTATGGGGGTGAACGCTCTACGCCAACAGCTTGGGTCAACGACGGCCGAGGCGCATCAATTTCTTGACGACTATTTCAATACGTTTGTGACACTCTCAAATTATCTTGAAACAACTAAAGGTTTTGCACGAAAACACGGGTATACAGAAACTCTATTTGGTCGTCGTCGACAATTTCCAGAGATGAAGTCGCCGCTCCCTTACGTCAGAGCACAGGCGGAACGTATGGCAATAAATGCTCCGATTCAAGGAACCCAGGCAGATATCATTAAACTCGCTATGGTGCGTATCGATAACATGCTCGAAGAAGAGAAAGCAAAAAGTGAGGCACACCTACTTCTTCAAGTACATGATGAATTAATTTACGAGATTCGTTCTTCTCAAGTGAAAATACTCAGTACACGCATACGAGAAATTATGGAATCTGTTCTTTCATTAAAAGAATCTCGTGGTGTACCAATTACCGTAACGCTCAAGTGTGGTCCTAATTGGGGTAGTATGCAGGACGTATGATATTTCTCTTCCATGGTTCAGATGTAGATAAAGTGCGAACGAAGGCATTTGAATGGATAACCACTGCACGAACCAAAGAACCGAATCTTATATATATACACTTATCACACACAGATATTACAGATACTGCTCTTGAAGAGATATCCCTTTCAGGAGGTTTATTTGTGAGGAGACTTCTTGTGCTCATTGATGATCCATTTTTAACAACACGTGTAAAAAACACAACTACCGAAGGAACTGATACATCTCTTGCAGGAAGTCTTATTGAAAAATATCTTGATATGTTTGTAGCGTCTGATAACGCCATCATTATTTTGGCACCGAAACTCGCCACAGCAAAAGTAAAAAAAATAGCTACGAAGGCGACGAAGGAGTATGTATTCAATACACCAACAACTAACGCTGTTACGCGTAGTTTTAATTCTAATCTTGTGAATGCGCTCGCGATGCGCTCGCGCGAAACACTTTGGCTTGAAATTATTCGTGCTCTTCGTCTCGGCGATACACCCGAAATGCTTCATGGTCTCCTTCATTGGAAGGCTCGTGATCTTATGTTAAAAGGGAATCGCGCTTGGGAACCTTCTGAGGCGCGTAGACTTTCATTAGATCTTATTACTCTCGTGCAGGACACTCGTCGCAAGGGACGCATTCTCTCGCTCGAGCTTGAGCACTGGGCATTGAATATTTAATTTAAATACTTTTTAAAGCACTATTTCACTGTGTGCGCCCACCAGGGCTCGAACCTGGGACCGTCTCCTTAAAAGGGAGCTGCTCTACCAACTGAGCTATGGGCGCATTTCTAGACTATTGCAACGCATCATATATTAAGTGCGTATGAATAACCTACTATTTTTATACTATTTTTTCTAGTGCAAGCCTTAATATGAAAAGGCATCTACTGTTTTGCCTTGTGTATCAAGAAGCTTCACCACTTCATTTTTTGTTCTCCACATCGAGTTAGTTCGGCCAAGATATACACGCCAAGTATCACCAAGGAAATCACTATCATTTTTGTGTGTAGATACACAGCCATTATAATTAAGGTGTTTTATCAAGAATGCTTGGCACTTGCCTGAGATATTCACTGGTGGTGAAAGTACCGCTTGGCAACGAGAAAGTGTATCCACATAGTCTATACAAGAGGCATCTCGTATATATCCTCTACCATACGAAGAAGAGAGTTCACTCGATGGGGTTGGACAGTTTTGGGGAAGCGTCGGAGAAAATTTCTGAAACTGACTGAAATAACCAATACATTTGTTTTCTTTAAATGAGCCACCAATAGGAGAACGCCCACTAATAATAATTGTTCGTTCTCCTGGCAAGAGCACAATATCACTAACACTATTTACTATACCCGAAGTAAGTATTTTAGATCCTTTTGGAATGGTACTAGATTTACCTGTTGCAGAACTTTTAAGTGTCCATCCGGTAATGTCCACAGGTACTTTTGAGTTTTGTGATACAGAAATTTGAAGCGACTCCTTATTAGGATTTGTTGCGCCTGCTCCTGAAATATAGTGATTCACTGATACAAGATTACGATAGGGAGAGGGTGCGCCGAAAGATACTCCCTTCAGAAAAGAGGAAGTACGCGTAATCGAATAGCTATCACTTGGGGCGCTTCCATCAGATGATCCGGAAAGGTGTACTTCATTTCCCCCAAGTTTAAATGGAGCTCGAGGAAGTGAGAGGTAGCTACCTCCTCCAAGCTCTTGTGGTCCTGCGAGCGTCGGCCCTGAAAAGGCAAGCGGGTGGGTAGGACCACCAGTTGCTAACCAAATGAAGAATATAAAGACAAGGACTCCAACGAAAAACCAAGCATCATGTTGCATAATTCAATCATATCAGTTTATAGGTATATGCGTCTAAAATGCAACTTCATTGCTTCTTCTTGTGAGTGAGAAGTTTTTCAAGCTCTTCACGGACAACTTGTGAGTCACTCCATGGGGTTTTAGTGCTTCGAGGTCCCATAATAAATGGGTCAGTGCCTTTTCCAGTGATAAAAATAGCATCACGAGAGTTTGCCGCAGTAAGTGCGGTACGTATTGCCTCTCTTCGGTCCATGATTATTTTTGGCTTTTTTCTCATATCTTTTGCCATTGCTTCGATAATAGAAATAGGGTCTTCATCATAAGGATCTTCATTAGTAAGAAAAACTTCTGCACAATAGGTATCTGCAATTTTCCCCATTTCAGAGCGTTTCCAAGTGTCACGTCCTCCTCCAGTATTACCTAACACACATATTTTTCGCCGGTTGGGAAATGCATCGTACAGTGCCTTAAGGGAGTCGGGAGTATGTGCGTAATCAACAATAGCGAGAAAATCCTGTCCAACATTGATATTCTCTGCACGTCCTGGGATTAGAGTTAGTTTTTTAAGTGCCAGTGCTGATTCTTTAAGTGGTATACCAAGAAACTCAGCCGTTTTAATTGCAGCAAGGGCATTCATAATACTAAACATTCCTGGTTGGGGTATGTTGAAATATATTCCTTTATAGACAAAAGAGACACTGTTTTCACCTACATGTGGGTCAATAGCATCTGTTCGTGAAAAGGGAATCGATTGTTCTAAATGGGTTGCAAGGAAACGTTCTCCATATGTATCGTCAGTGTTCGCAATGATGGCACGCGGACGCTTAGGCGAGCGCATGAGCATTTTTGCAATACGAAACTTTGCACAAAAATATTTCTCCATTGAACCATGTGATTCGAGATGTTCTTTTTGTAGATTTGTGAAAATGAGTGCATCAAGGTCGAGAAAGCAGTGTCGAGATTGAAGAACTCCCTCACTTGTAATCTCAACTATGGCGTGTGTCGCTTTCTTTGCGACTGCTTCAGCAAGGAATTTTTGAATAAAGCCATGTCCTGGGAGAGTCATCTTAAAGAGGTTTGGTCGTGATTCGTCTGCAATGGCAAAGCGGATTGTGCTGGCAAGTGCTGTGGGATGTCCTGTAGAGGAGAGAATTGCATACAACATTTCTGTAACGGAGGATTTACCTTTTGTTCCGGTTACTCCAATGGTAATCAGTGAACGTGTTGGAAATCTATACCAAAGAGCCGAAAGAAGTGCCCAGAGATAATGGTAGGGAGAAAGTAATGTGCGGCGGAAATGGGTCATGTATGAGCTGAGAGTGCCATTTTAAGTCGTGCGTCTTTTCCAACGATATTTTCCGGAATACTCTGTAACGCTTTGCGCGCCTCGCGTTCGGTGTATCCAAGTGCAACAAGAGTATCAAATACTTCACTATCTGAATCAGAATGAGCGGTTGACCCAACTTTTTCTGAAAGTTCAACAAGTATTTTTTCGGCACTTTTCTTTCCAAGTCCGACTACTTTAGTAAGGTAAGTAAGATCACGTTTTCCAATTGCACCAATAAGCGCCTCTCGTGGTGCACGACGTAGTATTGAGAGAGCAGTCTTAGGTCCGATACCCGACACACCGATAAGTTTCTCAAAAAAATCACGATCAGCGACATCAATAAAACCATAGAGTTCCATGCCGTTTTGTCGTACTGCTAGATGAGTTGCAAGTCTCACTTTTTTCCCTTCGAGGAGGCCCCCAGTTGCACACATATATACCTCAATACCGAAGCCAGCAATCTCAATATTGGCTCCAGTGGGGGATATTTCAAGCACCGTGCCGTGAATTTGGCGAATCATAACTCTATTCTACCATTTGCGAAAAAGCAGAGTATGCCGTACTATGCGGTTCACATGGCAATAACTTCTTCAGCAAAGAAAGCGATTCGCTCATCCGGAAGGAAGCGTGTTTTCAATATACGTCGTAAAGTGGCACTTCGTGACACAACTAAGGCAGTTCTTAAGTCACTTACTGCTAAAGATGTTGCTGGCGCGGAGAAACTACTTCCCGCAGCTTATGCAGCAATTGATAAAGCATCAAAACGCGGCGTTATCAAAGCGAATACTGCGAATCGAAAGAAATCTCGTCTTGCCGCAGCTATAAGTCGTACCACTAACTCTAGTACTTCTTAATTTCTTAAAAAGAAAAACTCCCGACTTACAAGTCGGGAGTTTTTCTTTTTAAATCTAAACGTTCTCACGTCCCCAATCTGTTTCGTTCCAGAGTCGTTCATGGAAGTAATAGACGACAGTACTCACTATAGCGATAATAGTCGTACTTTCTATTGATTTTTCTACTTCTCTCGTAAAGAAAAAAATAATAGAAAGAGTAAGAATCGTTCCTATTACACGCCACGAGAGAGCTTTTAGAATTGAACGATAATGAGTCTCTCGGTGTGACATGTCTTTAAGTATTCTTATAATGCACTGAATGGTCAGATGGTTCAAGTAAACAACAGTGTGTAAGTTTCTTTTTGTGCTCCCGGCAGGAATCGAACCTACATTACCAACTCCGCAAGCTGGTGTCCTATCCGTTGAACGACGGGAGCTTTTTTCGATAAAACATCCGTAAGTACACGGAAGTGTACGCGCACTCTACCGCGTCTCTCTACTTTTTCAAAATCCGAGCAAGGTGGCAACAATATCTGTAATTGAATGTTTGTGATCACCTTCATCAACATTTATAAGAAAGCATTCATAAACAGAATCAACGTCGACTCCCTCTAAAGGAATAATAAGATGAGGAGAGAGCCAATTATGGGTTTTAATGGAAAGTATCGGTGGGAATTCTCCATCAATGTCTTCGAGGACGGAGAAGCTCTCCATTCGTTCAAATAAATGGAGATCATCACCAATGAGAAGACCTTGATCAACAATACAAAAGTGATGTATGGGTGGACGTTTTGCTGCATGAAGTGCAATTGCACTCGTTGCGACAAGGACGAGTAGTGCGAGAAGATAACTTCCAAAGAGGATTAAGGCGATTATCGTTGCCATAGCGATTATGCCAAGCGCCCAATACCAATCAGCGGTTTTTGGATTGTAATCATACTCGCGACCTTCCCACTCAAAAAGTGCTGTGCGAGACATGTAGGTATAATAACAGGTTGAGTACCAACGCTTTGCCGTAGCACCTCTTTATGTGTACAAATAAAAAACTATACTCTTAATTTATATTTGAACAGCATTAGCGACATCGACCATAATATATCTCGAGTGGTAGAATATGAATTATCCGTATTTTAGTACTTTTCAGTTTGAGTTAGTTCTAATGTCCTCTATTGCTTCAGTAACAAATAGTGACGTTTTGAATTTCTAAGTGAAAATTGATAGTGTTTCCTGAACAAAATCAAGCATTGTAAATAATTATGGCAGAAGATTTTTCAAATCCTCTTAAAAGAAAAAGTGGAGGCAGAAAAAAATTAAAGGAGCATTACAAGCCCGATTTCTAAGCTAGTGGTCCGTTTTGAGAAATTGGGGTGTTTCCACGCGCTCGGCATGCTCATCTGTTTTCCCTAACTTCTCGCGAAGTTTCAATTGGCGGTGAAATAGTTACCTTTGCACGAACTTTTTTTTGAGAATCAATTACGAAGTGATTGATTCTCGCATGTGCCGAGCACGTGGTAATGCCAATAAATTAATATTAACCGCTTTTGTTCGGCACCCCCTAGACCCCTCTACCGAAAAAGAAAGGTAAGGAAATGGTTTTGTCGGTCGGGTTAACTATATATACATGCTAGCCTAATTTGGCCTATACTATAATAGGATTTAATAATTAAATTATGAAGAATTTGATTTATTCTAAAAAATACAGAAATGTTGTGCAGAATTTACAGAAAGCTCATCGAGAGTCTGGTTTAACACAGGTTTAATTTGTAAGAAAATTAAAGAAACCGTAATCATTTGTATCAAAAGTTGAACGAGGAGAGTATCGATTGGATGTCGTAGAGTTGGAAATGTTTGCTAAAATATATAAAAAAGATTTGAATAATTTCTTATGAAAACAAAAAAGAGTAATTTATATGTGTATAAAAAAGAATACTTAAACACTCATAATATTTTTTTTGACAGAGTTATTTCTGAGTTTAATTTAGAGAAAATTGATGCTGACATTATTGCTGTTTTACATTTACTACAAGATGCTATTCCCTTCACTAGAGCATTGCAAAAAATAGGAAATTTAAAGATTATTATTCCAAAGCCTAGGTCTGTAAATCAAGAGATTTTTGATTTTTTATCAAAAAAGTCAATTACAATTATAAATAAGGAATATATAGGTAGTAAAATAAGGGATCTAAAGCAAAAAACGGTGTTTTTAGATATTGGCGGATATTTCTCCAAATACACAGATCAACTAATTGAAGACAAATTAAATTTTGCTGGTATAGTCGAAGATACAGAAAATGGTTTACAAAAATACAAAAAACAAGAGCTCACTTTTCCATTTTTAAGTGTGGCACATAGCCCACTGAAAGATAATGAGGACTTACTGGTTGGTGAAGCGATTAGTTATTCAGTTGAAAGAATCTTAAGAGAACAAAATATTATTATTAGTGGATTAAATCTCGGTGTTTTAGGGTTTGGTAAAATAGGGTCATCAGTGGCAATAAATTTCCTTAAAAAAGGAGCTAGTGTTTCTGTTTTTGATAAGAACAATATATGCCTTATTCAGGCAGTCTCTCAAGGATTTTCAATTTCTAACAAAGATAAAATTTTATCAAAGAGTAAGATAATCTGTCTAGCCACCGGTAATAATTCTTTAACAGATGATGATTTTGGAAAAATTAAGAATGGTGCATTTATTTTTTCAGTAACATCATCTGATGATGAGTTTGATAAAAATTACTTGGAAGAAAATTTTAAAAAGAAATTAGTTGCACCTTATATTGTTAAATACTCCCGTGAAGAGCAGTATTTCTATTTGCTCAATGACGGAGAAACCATAAACTTTGTTCACGGAAGCACTGTAGGAGATTTTATTTTATTGGTACACGCGGAGTTATTACTCTCCGCCTACAAATTACTAAAAAGCGAAATAAAAATTGGAGAACAAAAGTTAACAAGCAAAGAAAGGGATCGAATAGCTAAGGTTTGGATTGATGTTTTTAAGCTTGGCTTATCAAGTCAAGAAAGATTTAAACTTCATAAGAATGCAATAGAGTTAATTAAAAGATATAATTCTGTTTTTCTGGGTGAAAATACTCATATTCTTTTAGAATATGTAAAAAATACACCAAACTCTGTCTCCCGAAAAAATAAAGATGGGCACTTTACCGCAAGTGGCTTGATTATCAAAAATAATGAAGTGCTTTTTATCTTTCATAATAAATTACAGCGTTATCTTCAACCAGGTGGGCATTTAGATGAAGCAGATGGCAGTATTGTCTCTGCCGCGAAAAGAGAGGTGGAGGAAGAAACTGGACTAATAGTAAAAACACATACTCTTTTTGGTGATATGCCGATTCATATTGATATTCATAAAATTCCAGAAAACAAAAAGAAAAATGAGTCGATGCACTTTCATTATGATTGTATGTTTGTTTTTGAATTATCAGATAAAAAAAGTGAAATTGATTTACAAAAAGAAGAGGTAAGTGGTTACAAATGGGTTTCTCTTGAGAATGAATTTAAGGATATCGGAATTAAAAAGGCGATAGAAAAAATTAAAGGAGTATTACAAGCCCGCTTTCTAAGCTAGTGGTCCGTTTTGAGAAATCAGGGTGTTCCTTGAACTCGAATGGGAAGCATCTCGGTCACGTTCGTACCTCGCTCGGTCAGAACT
>QIHK01000012.1 GCA_003230945.1 Candidatus Kaiserbacteria bacterium | reverse complement strand
TCACTCATAATTTGAAATATGCCACCTGTAGAGGGCATTGCTTCAGGAAAGAAGTGTCGTGCGAGTTCACTATAGCGAGATCCCCAGGCAACTCGTTTACCTCCGAGAGTAAATTCAAAACAGGTCTCACTCCACGCATTACCGCGACTAATAAGATTGCGTGCAAGTTCGTACGATGTTTCAGTTGATTCGAGAAGTTCAAGGAGATCCTCAAATTTCTTGCGTGAAGCATCTGAAAGTTGATCGGTTGATGCAGGTAAATCGTTTGCGCAATCACTAGCAATGGTGAGCTCGGCTGCTTCAAGTGCATCATTTTTAGCGCAGTCAATACACTCTTCTGGTAGCGTTGTGGCACGTTTTTTAAAGAAGTTTCCAAGCTCGCGTGCGTAGCGCGCGCGGGTCTCCTTGTCACCCATTGAATTGATACGTAGAACAGGCTCTTCGTGATGTAAATCTTGTATAAGAGCAGAAAGCGCACGGATTACAACAGTATCTGCGATAGCACGATTACTCCCGATGGCATGAAACTGAATTATTACCTTCTTTGGTGCAGGGCGTCCCGGAGTGATGTTGGTATGCCACACAAAAAGTGGTTGGCGTATGTTTGGTTCAGCGTTTGTTCCTCGACACTGCTTTAAAAAACGTGCAATTATTTGTGCCGTTGGATCAAGAGCAAAATCATTTGAAATATTGAGAATATGTTTTGCATTTTCGTGTTTTTGACCACGGGTTGCCGCTGCAATAGAAAAGAAAGGTACGAAGCCGTAATACTGTCCAACGGCATGTGTCTTCCTTAGAAGCTCATTTGCGGGAATAGTTGTGCGTATCATGAAGCTATTGAGGTTGAGGCGGTTATAGAAGTATAGGAAGCTTTTCCAGGGAAGAATCCCGCATTTCCTACAGGCAAGAGACGCAAATCAACACGACCAACTATATTTTTTCTCGGAAGGGGACCCCATACACGACTATCGGAAGAATTAGGACGGTTATCACCCATAACAAAGTATTGATCAGAACCGAGTGTTACGTCTTTTGTATAAGTAGCGTCTTCGTTCACTACATACGGCTCCGAAAGAGGAAGAGTGCTCCCATTAGCTTTAGTGATTGTGACGATACCGTGATTTATTGAAACTGTTTCGCCGGGCAAACCGATGACGCGCTTTATAAAAAAGATAGAAGGGTTGTTTGGGTATCGAAATACAATGACATCTCCTCGCATTGGCGCTTCGAAACGATACACAAGTTCATCGACTATCAAATAGTTAAGGTTTTCGAATGTAGGATGCATTGATTCACCATCAACAACAAACGGTGAGACTATAAAAAAACGAATGGGAATGACAATAACGACGATAAGGAAAGCAAGCGTAAAAAGATTCTTCAAAAGAGCTTTTCCAGCGTCATTCATTTGAAGCATTGTACGCGTACCACGCGCGAGTGCAAGTTTGCAGATACCTACTAAAGATGATACGTGCAAATAACTTTCTAAATCTTTTAAAGAAAAACAATGTACAATGTAAAAATATGGCACTCATCATTGTTGGACTTGGAAACCCTGGTAAAGAATACGAAAAAACACGACACAATGCAGGACGTATGGCAGTTAAACTTCTTGCAAAGAAGGAAAACTTTGAAGAATTTAATTTTAATAAGAAAGCAAATGCTCTAGTGACTAAGGGCACAATAACAAATCAGAATGTAACTCTCATGCTCCCGGAAACAATGATGAATCTTTCTGGGAAAGCAGTTGCCAATCTTGTGAAGAGTCCAAAGGCGGCAAAAAAGATGCTCATTGTACAAGACGATCTTGATCTTCCTCTTGGAGTCATAAAGATGGTTGTAGGCCGTGGTAGTGGGGGGCATAAGGGCATTGAAAGCATCATGCGAGCAGTGAAAACGAAAGATTTCGCGCGTATTCGTATCGGTGTTGCGACAATGGGAAAGAAAAATCAAGCAAAAAAAATAAAAGATGAAGAGAAACTCATAAAATATATTATTGGAAAATTCAAGACCACAGAAGAAGCAACACTCAAGAAGACACTTAAAAAATCAGTAGAGGCAATACAAATTTTCGTTGCAGAGGGTGTTGAGGTGGCGACCATGTTTGCGAACACACGCTGAATACCTCTTTCTGCTGAAGCAGATACACAATTCAGCACCCTCATTTAAATATGGACCTACGAGGTCCATATTTAAATGAGGGTGCTATGTGGTGTTGGTGATACTGACTTTTATTTTTTTTCAGTACTGACGTATGACAATGTCATGCGTTGTTCTTTTGGTTCAAAGAGGGAAATGGTAAAGGGATATGTTTTACCAAGTTCAAGTGTCTCGCGTAATTGCGCCGGCGACTCAAACTCGCTCACATGTACCAATCCAGCGACACCTTCTTCTATAGAGACGAGTGCACCATGCTTGTTGTACTTGATGATGACTCCGGGAATTTCCATTCCTTTCTTATAACGATCAGCGGCAGTGTGCCACGGGTTCTCTTTGAGAGCTTTAATAGAAAGAGAAATCTTACTATCTTTTATCTCAATAACTTTTACTTTCACCGCGTCGCCTACGTTAAAGAGGGAATGTGGATCTTCTACAAGTCCCCAATCGAGTTCACTGATATGTACGAGACCTTCAAGTCCCTGTTCGAGCTTCACGAAGACACCAAAATCAACAACGCCAGTGATTTCACCATCGATAGCGTCGCCTACTTGATATTTATCAATAAGGGAAGCTTTCTCTTCTGCCTCGTTGCCGGTGCGTTCTGAGAAAATAAGTTTACCTTCTTTCGGATCTGCCGTAATAATACGGGCTGAAATAGGATGACCGACAAGTTGTATGAGTTCACCAAGAATTTTTTCCTTATCACCTTCTGGTACACGAGGATAATGTTCTTTTGAGAGTTGAGATGCTGGAAGGAATCCTTTGATTCCTTGCCACGTGAGAATGAGTCCGCCTTTGTTGGCTTCTTCAATGGTGAGTGTGTATATAGTCTCAGCGACGATGGCCTGCTCAGCCTCACCCCAAATAGCAGCTTGGCGGGCTTCTTTGAGGGAGAGTTCTATGTATCCTTCACGGCCGGCTGCATCAGCGACTTTTGCACTGATAGAATCGCCAATGTTTGCTTTACGTAGAACGTCTGCGGCATTTAGATATTCACGACCATAAATAAGTCCGGTGCCAAACGGAGGAAGGTCAATGTATACTCGGCCACGATCAATGGCAACGATGGTCCCGTCAACAATATCTCCTGAAACTGGAGGTGTTGGGATACTCTCTATAAGGGGCGCCATTGGGTGGTCTTCGTCTATGTGAATGGTCATAACCGGAGTCATAACAGTTTTTTCTTCAGTCATACTATATTTTAAAGAAGTATTGATTTTCGAAAGCAGGTATCAACATCTTTCGATATCGAGGGTTAATCCACTTCTACTTGTCAACACGCTAACGGGGAAACTATAACAGAATATATAACAAATAGAAACCCGAGAATCTAGCGTGGCGTTCTCTTGAAAGGTCGTTCTATTACTAGCAGTACACTACGGAAAATGTTAAAATGTATCCAATGGTAATCACGCATCACGGCGGGCAGTGTTTCAAGGTGACGCTTGGTGATTTGACGCTTGTTTTTGACCCAATCAGTAAAAAAGCATCTTTGCCGTCGGTTCGGTTCGGTGCAGATATTGCTATTGTCTCGCGTAATCATGCGGATATGAATGGCATCGATGAAGTTACCTTTGGTGGTAAGGTCCCGTTTTCTATTACAGGTCCAGGAGAATATGAACGTGCTGGTGTTACGGTGCAAGGCTTTCTCTCGAGTAGTAATTATGGACTCGAGAAAGGTAAAGAGTCAGCAACAAATACCATATATGCGCTTGAACTTGAAGATATGACACTTGTGCATTTGGGTGCACTTTCAGATAAAGAGCTTCCTAACACTGCACGCGAAGGTATTGATAAGATTGATGTACTTTTCGTGCCGATTGGTGGTTCCCCGGATGGAGACACTCGTGAGGGGGTGCTTTCCGCAAGTGAGGGATACGAACTTGCGGTATCACTACAGCCAAAAATAATTATTCCTATGCATTGGAGTGGTATTGGAGTTGAGAAATCACTTGATACATTTCTCAGCAAGTCGGGAAATGGTAGTGAAAAACTAGATAAACTTACTTTAAAAAAGAAGGATTTAGCTGGTAAAGAGGGTGCTATCATTGTAGTAACCACTTAGATTTATGAAAAAGATTTCAAAACATATTGCCTATCTGAAAAGTAAACCGCATCACGTGCGTAAGCGAATAGCATTTGGTACAGCGGCGACTATTACAACACTTATAGGAGTCCTGTGGTTTGGTGCCTCATTTTCTTCTGGTTCGTATGCTATTACTGGTAGTAATTTTGCACAAAGTACGGGGAGCTCGACTGTTGCACCTGTCGTACATAGTGCAGAAAATACAAATAAATTAGCGGGAGTGGCGGCTGCGTTTTATTCGAGTGAACAAACTAAGCCAGCGCATATCGAAATTATTGATACTGCAACAACATCGACTCTTTCTCAAAAAAATACTGATCGGACCATTATCCCGTTTTAGTTTTTATACGAAAATAAATTATGGCACAAAGGAAAAATGATAATGATAAGGAAAAAAGTGAAACTACGACGAAAGCCGTAGTAAATATTATTGACCAACCTATCGTGGCCGAGATGCGCACGTCGTATCTTGATTACGCCATGAGTGTTATCACCTCACGTGCTTTACCAGATGTACGTGACGGACTCAAACCAGTGCATCGTCGTATCCTCTTTGCAATGAAAGATCTTGGGCTCTCTCCAGGATCACGTTTTCGAAAATCGGCGGCAGTAGTAGGAGAAGTTATGGCAAAGTATCACCCTCATGGTGATGTAGCACTCTATGACGCAATGGCGAAGCTCGCACAGAATTTTGCTACTCGCTACCCACTGGTTATAGGTCAAGGTAATTTCGGGAGTGTTGACGGCGATGCTCCGGCAGCCATGCGTTATACCGAAGCGAAAATGTCTCGTATTGGTGAGGCGCTCCTTCAAGATCTTGATAAGGAAACTGTTGAGTGGAATCAAAACTACGACGCAACACGTGACGAACCGAATGTGCTTCCTGCAGCACTTCCAAACCTTCTTCTCAATGGCACACTAGGTATTGCCGTAGGTATGGCGACGAATATTCCTCCACACAACCTGCGTGAGGTGGTTGCTGCCGCTATACACCTTATTGATCACCCAGATGCAACTACCGATGATCTTCTTGCCTTTGTGAAAGGTCCAGATTTTCCTTTGGGAGGTGTTGCCTTTAATCAAGCAGATATTAAACATGCGTATGGTTCTGGTAGAGGTCCTGTCGTTGTGCGCGGTGAAGCTGAAATAATTGATGATGGTAAAAAAGATGTGAGTATTATTATCAGCTCCATTCCTTTCCGTGTTAATAAAGCAGATCTTATCTTACGTATTGCCTCTTTAGTGCAGGAGAAGAAAATCATTGGTATTCGTGATCTCCGTGATGAGTCGACTGATGATATTCGTGTTGTTGTGGAGCTTAAAAATACGGCACATCCACAGGCAGTTTTAAATACACTATATAAACATACCGAACTCGAGAGTACGTTCCACTACAATATGCTTGCGCTTGTGGGCGGGGTACCGGAAATTCTTTCACTCGCGAGTATTCTCGGTCATTTTGTAGATCATCGCGAAGAGATAATAAAACGCCGTACAGAATTTGATTTACGTAAGGCAGAAAATCGTGAACATATTCTCCTTGGACTCGCCAAAGCACTTGACCATATTGATGAAGTTATCGCTCTCATCAAAAAGGCTCCGGACGTGCCATCTGCGAATCTCGCTCTTCAGAAGAAATTTAAATTTAGTGAACGTCAAACAGCCGCCATACTTGCAATGCGTCTACAAACACTCGCTGGTCTCGAGCGTAAAAAGATTGATGATGAGCTCGCTCAGATTCAGGAACTCATCAAAAAGCTTAAAGACATTCTTTCTTCTCCAAAGAAGATTCGTACCGTAGTAAAAAAAGAGCTTGAAGAGCTTGCTCTAAAATATGGTGATGACCGCCGTACAAAAATTATGAAGGGAGGAGTAAAGAATATTTCTCTGGAAGATCTCGTTCCAGACGAAGAGAGTATGCTTGTCCTTACTCAAGGCGGATATGTAAAACGCACCAATCCAAATGAATATAAACGTCAAAAACGTGGCGGTGTCGGGGTTATCGATATTGCGACCAAAGAAGAGGATGTTGTTCTTCATTTTCTTGTGGCCAATACACATTCAAATCTTCTTTTCTTCACAACAGCAGGCAAAGTGTACCAGCTAAAAATGTATGAAATTCCAGAAGGGCGTCGGGCAACGAAAGGTAAGAGTATGATGAACTTCCTACCGCTGGCCACTGATGAATGGGTAACAGGTATCCTCGAAGTACCAAAAGGAGCAACCCTTGATGCTTCGAGTGTTGTACTTGTTACCCGAAATGGATCTGTTAAGCGTGTCGCGGCAAAGAATTTTTCTGATGTTCGTAAGTCCGGTATCATCGCCATAAATCTAAAGAAGGGAGATGCGCTCATTTCCGCAAGTCTTTCAGAGAAAAAAGATAGCGTTTCAATAGTGACAAGCAAAGGTCAGTCCATTCGGTTTAATACTGAAGCTGTGCGCGAAATGGGGCGTACTGCTGGCGGTGTGCGAGGTATAAGCGTCAAAAACGGTGACAAAGTTGTCTCAGCGGAAGTTATCTCCGCGACTGCTAAAAATGCTTCACTTCTCGTTGTTATGAGTAAGGGGTATGGCAAACGCACCAATATGAGCGGATACAAGATTCAGGGGAGAGGTGGTTCAGGTATTAAAACTGCAGAAGTTACTACAAAGACTGGTGAAGTCATTGGTGCTCGTGTGGTCTCCGGTCTTCTTGAGGAAGAAGAGCTTGTGGTTGTTTCAAAAAAAGGTCAAGTTATTCGCACAAGTATCGCTGAAATACCAATTCTGTCTCGTGCAACACAAGGAGTGCGCGTTATGAAAATGCATGCAGGAGACAGTATTGCTTCCATAGTTGCTTTGTAAAAAAGTAATCAATATACATTTTTGTTGATTATGTAGCTGAACGGTCGCTATACGTGGTATTTTACAAGAGATGAGTGCATCATTTAGTGATCCGCGTGAGAACATTCTTCAGCTCGGCCTGCATGAGGGAATGAGTGTTGGTGACTTTGGAGCTGGTAGTGGTCACTACACTCGTGTCCTCGCTGCTATTGTTGGTCATAGTGGTCGTGTATACGCTATCGATGTACAGGAAGATATTCTTGCGCATTTGAAGCTCAACACACACAAGGATCATCACCGCACTATTGAAACCTTATGGGGCAATATTGAGAAAGCAGGAGGTACTCATTTGCGAGATCAGTCACTCGACGCCATTGTACTTTCAAATACACTCTTTCAGATTGATGATCGGTTAGGTCTTTTGAGTGAGATACAACGAGTACTAAAATCTGGAGGGAAACTGCTTGTTGTTGATTGGGCTGGTAGTTATGGTGGTATGGGTCCGGCACCTGAAAAAATCATTACCGAACATGAAGCAGAAGAATTTTTTATACAAGGGGGTTTTCATAAGGTAAAATCATTTCGAGGGGGACCGCACCATTACAGTATTATTTTTTCAAAACCATGAAAGTATCTTTATTCCAAGGCGTTCTAATGGGTATATTTGGTATTGGGGCTTTTGTAGGTCTTTTTGTATTTGCAACGTATTCGAGTAGCAGTAAAGGTGGCGATACCATTGGGACGGTTCTTATTTGGGGGACCCTTCCTAAAGAGGGTATCAAAGAAACACTTACCGAATCGAAAAAAATTAATCAAACTTTAAAGGGTGTCTCATACGTACAAAAGAACCCAGCAACACTGCCAAATGACCTCGCAACGGCTATTGCTACTGGTAAGGCACCTGATCTCGTACTTGCTTCTCAAGAAGAGCTTAAATCGCTTTCACAATTTATTTCACCAATACCGTCGTCATCACTCTCTGTAAACACTTTTCAAAATACGTTTGTTGGTGGCGCAAATATTTTCGCTCTGTCTGGTGGCGCGGGGTACTTTGGCATCCCATTTCTCGTCGATCCACTTGTCCTTTTCTCAAATAATTCAATTCTGTCTTCTGACAATATTGCGCAACCACCCGCCACATGGGAATCACTTATTGGGCTCGTGCCAAACGTTTCTATTCTCACTCCGTCACGACAAATTACGCGTGGACTTATTGCACTTGGCACGTACCGTAATGTGCATGACGCACGTGGCATACTTTCCGCCCTCTTTTTGCAAACAGGGATTCCACTTGTGAGTAGAAGCTCCACAGGGCAGTTATCTGTAAATCTTGGGCAGTCATCTGTTAATGGGACACCACTGGGGCAGGCAGTCATACGTTTCTATACACAGTTTGCAGACCCTTCTAAGGTTTCTTATACCTGGAATGCATCATTACCAGATTCGCAATCAGTATTTCTTGCAGGTAATCTCGCTCTGTATCTTGGTTATGTATCTGAATCACGATTTCTTACGGCAGCGAATCCAAATCTTAATTTTACTGTCTCGCCACTTCCGCAACCTGCAACCGCAAAAACCAAGAGAACCTATGGTCGCATCTTTGCGTTTATGATACCGCGCGGAGCAAAGAATGCTTCTGGCGCCTATAAAACAATGGTACTTCTCTCAAATAAAAACGAACAGACGATAGCAGCTTCAGCGACTGGATTAGCTCCCGCAGTTCGGAGTGCCTTTGTAGTTGCTCCTACCGATTCGGTTAGTGCTGTTGCGTATTCTTCAGCTCTTTATACTCAAGGTTGGTTGTCCCCATTACCTCTATACACGGACCAGGTGTTCTCAAGTATGATTAGGAATGTGATTAGTGGTCGTACTACACTTGATACCGCGCTTCTAACCGCAGAGCATAGTCTGTCTGCGTTCTTACAATAATTAAATATATGACCCGTATATTCATATTGCTAGTACTATCCGCAACCTTTTTCCTTGTGCCAAATGCGTTTGTACAGGCTAGTTCG
>QIHK01000065.1 GCA_003230945.1 Candidatus Kaiserbacteria bacterium | reverse complement strand
GTACTACCATCAATGATACTGGGAAGCTTTCGGTACCAGACCCGTACCATCCTGGGAAATCGTTCGTATACACAGGTTGGAAAGCGCTTGGCCTAGTTGATGTCTATAAAGCGATTGCTTGGTCATCAGATATATTCTTCTATACGGTGGGTGGTGGATTCGGTTCACAAAAAGGACTTGGTATCGATCGACTCGATTATTGGTATCGCGCTTTTGGGCTTGGAACGACCACTAATATTGGTTTACCTGGAGAGGCGAGTGGTGTTATTCCAGATCCCACGTGGAAGAAAAGAGTTTTTGGTACACCATGGTATCTCGGGGATACGTATTTTACTGCTATTGGACAGTACTCAATGCAAGTGACGCCCATACAAATGGCTGTTGCCACTGCAGCTATAGCCAATGGTGGTTTTCTCTGTACCCCAACCCTTATTTCTGGGAAGAAACCATCCTGTAGAAAGGTTCCGGTAGACGCTTCGGCGCTTAGAGTTGTACAAAAAGGAATGCGACAAGGAGTGACTGAAGCACTTGCTCAGGCGATACATTTGCCGTACCTATCAGTTGCGGCAAAGACAGGTACGGCTCAAGTCGGTGTACGGAATCAGTTTGATAATTCATGGGTTGAGGGGTTCTTCCCTTATGAAAACCCGAAATATGCTTTCTCAGTTGTACTCGAGCGAGGACCAAGTGGCACCGGAGAGCGGGCAGTAAACGTTATGCAAGATCTTTTCCGAGCACTTTATGCTACACACTCGATATATACGGGTGGTGCAGGTACCACAACACCTATTCAGTAAGACATGCTGAATTTCTTTAGACTCACTTGCAAGTTTATGTGGGACAAGTACAATGTCCAAGATTAACTCTTTGACTACGTTTGACTATGACTGAACCACAAATACAAGAGACTATTGTATCCCAAGAAAAATTCGATGAAATGGTACAAGAGCTTGAGCACCTCAAAACGGTACGTCGTACCGAGATTGCGAAGAGTCTTGAGTATGCTCGTTCACTTGGAGATCTCTCGGAGAATGCCGAGTATCAGGAAGCTCGCGATTTACAAGCAGCAACTGAAGAACGGATCAAAAGACTCGAAGAATTGGTAAAACATTCTCGTATTATGACTGAAGGAAAGAATAAGGGAGACGTGAGTTTTGGTTCAAAAGTCACCATAAAACGAGAGAACAGTACTGATACCCATGAATACCTTATTGTAGGAGGAGAAGAAGCAAATATGCGTGAACGTAAACTCTCACATCTGTCGCCACTCGGCGCCGCGCTTATGGGAAAGAAGAAAGGAGAGAAAATTACGGTTGATACTCCAAATGGAAAGCAAATATACACCATAGAAAAAGTTTCTTAGTTTTCTCTTTTTCGTGCTAGGGTATTTTAATGTTTTGGACAGACCGAATAGTGGAGAAGATAGAGGTATGGCGTAAAGATACTACGAAGCCTCTTATTGTGCGTGACGAAAAAACAATGTCTGGTAGGGCACATGTGGGTTCTATGCGTAGTGTTGCAGTACACGCTCTTGTCAGTGAAGTATTGACTGAACACGCCATAGAAAACTCATTTAAATATGAGTTTAATGACTTTGATCCTTTTGATAGTATTCCGCCCTATCTTGATGCTTCTTTTTATAAAGAATATTTAGGGAAACCACTCTACACCGTTCCTTCGCCTGAATTAGGATTCGAAAATTATGCAGAGTATTTTTCGGCAGAGTTTATTACGGTACACAAGAAGGCGGGTTTCTATCCGTCCTACTATCGCGCAACTGGTCTCTATCGTTCCGGTGTAATGGATCCTTATATCAAAACGGCACTTGAACGTGTAGCGGATGTACGCCGTATCCTAAAAGAAATTTCTGGATCTGAGAAAGATGACACATGGTTACCGATTTCCGTTGTATGTGAAAAATGTGGAAAGATAATGACGACGCGTGCATATGATTTTGATGGTAAAACAGTTGCGTATGCTTGTGATAAAAAAATCACTGGTATCACTTCTTGTGGGCATACTGGTCGTCTCTCCCCATTTTCTGGCGGTTCAAAACTTTTCTGGAAAGTAGATTGGGCTGCAAAATGGGGAGCTATTGGAGTGGGGGTTGAAGGTGGCGGAAAAGATCATTCAACAAAAGGCGGTGCACGCGATGTTTCAAATCACATTGCCCGAGAAATTTTCGGTGAGGAACCACCATTTGATACACCTTATGAATTTTTCCTCATTGGAGGTAAAAAAATGTCTTCCTCAAAGGGAAGTGGTTCATCTGCAAAAGATATGGCAGATCTCCTCCCAACTCAGATTTTCCGTCTTCTTCTTATTGGTAAAGATGTTCGTGAACAAATTAGTATAGATCCAAAAGGCGATTCCATACCACGCCTCTATGATTGGTATGACAAACTGGCTGAACACGCACGAAATGGAGATAAAGATGATTATGCTCGGCTCTATGCTCTTTGCACACCCCCTAAAGAACGTGAAGCACTCACTACGCCGTGGCAGATGCGTTTCTCTGAAGTAGCCTTTCTTGTACAGATGCCACACCTTTCTCTCCATAAAGAAGCGAAAAAATCTAAAGGCAGTACACTCAACTCTGTCGAACTAGATGCACTCGAAGAACGTGCAGAGTATGCACGACTATGGCTTATGAGTTATGCACCAGAGAAATATCGATTTGTGCTCCAAAAAGAGATGCCGAAAACAGAACTTTCAGATATACAAAAAAAAGCTATTTCTTCTCTCTATGAATTTATGCAGGAAGGAGAAAAAACAGGTGATGCGGTTCACTCAAAACTCCACACGCTCAAAGAGGAGATACCCATTACTCCAAAGGAACTTTTCAGTGCGTTGTACCGTGTGTTCCTTGATCGAGATTCTGGACCAAAGGCTGGGTGGTTTCTTTCCGTTCTTCCGCATGATTTCGTACTTAAGCGACTCAAAGAAGCTTATTAAAATATAAAAGTCCGAAACACTTAACGAGTTTCGGACTTTGAAGTTGTGATAAGAGTAAGTTGCTCTCTAGTATTGAGCATCTTAGGGAGCCATTCTTTATGTATGGCAAGCATTTTTCTCCAAGTGAGTTTTTCTATAAAAATCCACTTGAATTTTTTGAACTCATAATGTAGCGGAATCTTCTTACAGAATTCATTTTTAGAAAGTACTACAGAAAATATGAAATAGGTGCGTGCCGTGAATATATCCGTGACAGTTCCTAAGTCAATGAATCGATTGAGTTCAATATTTTTATTGGTCTCTTCTCGTAATTCACGTTGTGCGGTAACTTTTGGTGCTTCACTTGGTTCAACAGTACCTCCAGGAATAACCCACGGATTTTTGCCATTTACCGCCATAAAATGACTTCGTTTTTGGCCGATAAGTATACGACCACCATATAGAACAATAATAAGCGCATAGGCACTCATAGCAGTCTCCTTTCTTTCTATTTCTAGTTTTCAATACTCCGTTCACAGTGTGCCTGTGGATAGTACTTTTGTCAAAGTGGGGTAAAGTGTCATATACTTCACTACTAGTGGGATAAAGTGGGAGATAAGAGTTATTGTTTATTTCCCATTTTTTCACACGCCTTTCTTTCTATGTTTATCGGAGAATATCTACATACACTTGATCTAAAAAATCGTTTGTCACTTCCTGCACGATTTCGGAAAAACCTTGGCCGTGCAGTGGTGATCACTCGCGGTCTTGATCATTGTCTCTATGTGTATCCAAAGAAAGATTGGGCGCGAGAAGCCAAAAGACATGCAATGCACGCAAGCGGTACCGCCGCTGGACGAGGGCTTGCACGTCTCTTTCTTGCTGGGGCTATGGAAGCTGAGGTCGACAGTGCTGGACGTGTACTTATTCCGGATCATCTCCGGAATTTTGCCAAACTCAAGTCCAAAGCAGTCGTTGCTGGAGTTGCCAGTCGTGTAGAAATTTGGAATGAAAATGCTTGGAAGAAATACACCACAGCTATTGAACGAGATGCTGACGCATTTGCTGAAAAATTGGGAAATATCACATGAGTATGGAAGCGAAACATGACAGCGTTTTGATGAAAGAAGTACTTAGTGCACTTGCGGTGCAATCGAGTGACGTGGTTATCGATGGCACTTTAGGTGGGGCAGGGCATTTTAAGCACTTATTGAGTGCTCTCGGTTCTGAAGGCGTTATTGTCGGTATCGATGCAGACATTGAAGCGGTAGAGCGTGCCCGTGATGTGTATTCTGCAGATCGTCGACACGATCGTCCAATCGCTCATTTGGTAAATGATAATTTCCGTAATCTTTCACATATCATTGAACGACTTAATATTGGTGCTGTCGATAAAATTATTTTTGACCTTGGATGGAGTGGATATCAAATCGCCTCACCACGTGGATTCTCTTTCAAAGAAGATGAGCCACTCCTTATGATGTATGGATCAGAAGGGGAAACAGCTGCCGCCATTGTAAATTCTGCAAGTGAGGAAGAACTTTCTGACCTTATTTATAGTTATGGTGAAGAACGTTTTGCGCGAAGTATTGCCCGCGCCATCGTCGCAATGCGCGCTAAAAATCGCATTCTTACGACTAGTGTACTTGTTGAAGCCGTTATGGCTGGTACACCGCGTTGGTATCAACAACGCAGAATCCATCCGGCCACTAAAACTTTTCAAGCACTACGTATTGCAACGAACGATGAGCTTGGTGCTTTGCGTGAGGGTCTTGCCGCCGCACTTAAAGCACTTGCACCAGGTGGTCGTCTTGTCGTTATTTCCTTTCATTCTATTGAGGACCGTATTGTGAAAAGTACTCTTCGTGATGCCGTTTATGCAAGTCTCGGTTCACTCACACCAAAGAAACCTATTGTCGCATCACGCGCAGAGATTTTGGAAAATAGACGTGCAAGAAGTGCAAAAATGCGTGTTTTTGAACGTTGTGCTACCGAGCAAAATCCAAAACTTGGTAATGCTAATCCAGCTTTTTCTTATGTCTAAATTTTCAATTCATTTTCCATTTTCTCCTGTTTCGTTTACCGCGAGTATTGTGGGGGCGCTTGCTATGACGTACATTGGTCTTATTGCAGTTGTGATGATATATGCTACCTATACGATTGATTTTTCACAATCAGTTCGTAATGATGAGTCAGTAGTTGCTAAGCTTGAGTCACAATATTTGTCTACGGTCACTCAAATTACAAATACTGACTACGTAGCACTTGGCTATGCAAAACCAACAATGGAAACGTTTGTACCAACTGCACCAGCCACTGCTCTTCGCTAATATTTTATGAGTTTTATATCTCATGAGGGATAACAAAGATTGATCTCTCAAAGTAATATGATGGGATATATGAATAAGTTTAATCAAGTAAAGTACGACACAATTATTGTGTTCGTATTTTGTTTTTAAATAATATGCGCGCAAAATTTCGTTTCCGTATTCGTATCATTCTGGGTCTTACTATTTTAGCGACTCTTCTTATACTTGGTCGGCTCTATTTTGTACAAATAGTGTATGGAAAAGATTATTCACTTAAAGCAGACCGACAATTTATTTCTGGTAATAGTAATCTTTTTGATCGAGGTTCTATATATTTTACACGTAAAGATGGCACCCTTATTAGTGCGGCAACACTTTCGACTGGATTTCTTGTTGCCATAAACCCGCAAACTCTTGTGGATCCTGAAGCTGCGTATACAGCAATAAGTGCGGTTTCTTCGTCTACACTTAATAAAAAATCATTTCTCGTGGCAGCAGCGAAACCAAATGTTATTTATGTACAGGTTGCTCGTCATCTTTCTGATGTAGCGGGGAAATCTCTCTCAGCAAAAAAAATTACTGGGGTGATGGTGTTGCGCGAGCGATGGCGATACTACCCAGGAAACATACTTGCTGCACAATCTATTGGTATTGTGTCGTATGGTTCAAGTAATACTCTTGCCGGACGAACAGGGCTTGAAGCGCAGTATGACAGCATACTCTCTCGCTCGAGTAATGAACTTTATAAGAATTTCTTTGCGCAGATTTTTTCAAATGTAGGTTCACTTTTTGTAAATGCAAAAAATGCTCATGAGGGGAATATTGTGACGACTATTGAGCCGGAGGTTGAAACACGGCTAGCGAATGATCTCAAAAAAATAAATAAAAAATATTCGAGTGCCAATTCAGGAGGAATTATTATGGATCCAAAAACAGGAGAGATTATTGCGCTTGCTACCTATCCGACCTATAACTCAAATGATCTCTCAAGGGTAACTCCTGCTCTCCTTGGTAATCCACTCGTGGAACATGTCTATGAATTTGGTTCTATCATGAAGCCTCTTACGATGGCGTCAGGACTTTCTGCGGGTGTCATTACACCAAACACTACGTATAACGATACGGGTTGCGTTAAAGTGAGCAATGCGCGTATTTGTAACTGGGATCTAAAAGCACGTGGCGTTATTCCAATGATAGAAATTATTAAACAATCGCTTAATGTTGGTGCACTGTGGATTGCAAATCAACTCGGACAGGAACAATTTAGAACTTACTTCACAAAACTTTTTGGACAAAAAACAGGTATTGATTTACCAAGTGAAGGTTCTGCACTTATCGGAAATATCTCAAAACCGCAACAAATTTATTATGATACTGCTTCTTTTGGTGAAGGTATTGCCGTTACTCCTCTACAGATGATTCGTGCTCTTGGTGCAATCGCCAATAAAGGTATGATGGTCGAACCGCACTTAGTGAAGTCGGTGGTGCTTGAGTCAGGTATTACTCGCACACTTGCTTGGAACAAAGAGACTAAAGTATTTACCCCCACGGCAGCACGCGAAACGACGGTTATGATGGATGCTCTTTTCGATGATAGACTTGATCGAGGAAAAGCAAAAATTCCGACATTATCAGTTGCAGTTAAAACCGGAACAGCACAGTTACCGACGCCAACGGGAACGTATTACAAGAATCGCTTCTTCCATTCAGAGGTAGCTTTTTTCCCTTCCTTTAATCCGCGTTTCATTATTTTACTCTATACGAATGATCCCAAAAATTTTGAGTATGCCTCGGAAACATTAACGCCTGCGCTACTCGATCTCATACATTTCTTAATCAATTATTATGCTATTCCGCCTGATCGTGCCTTTACTCCATCAACACAATGAAATCTTTTCTTAAATCAATTGTCTCTGTTTTTCTTGCAGTACTTGCCCGTGCCGTCGTACGAAAGTACAAACCACACATTGTCATGATAACGGGTTCAGTAGGAAAAACTTCGACAAAAGATGCTGTTGCCGCTGCACTTACAATCCAATTTTTTGTACGTAAGAGTGAAAGAAGTTACAACAGTGAGTTTGGTGTACCGTTTACAATTCTTGGAGTAAAGAATCCTTGGGGGAACCCATTTTCTTGGATGCGAGTCATTAAGTGCGCTTTTGCTCTTATTATTTTGCCAAATCACTATCCAAATCTTCTTGTACTCGAGGTTGGTGCAGATCGCCCTGGTGACATTGCGAAGCTACTTAAAATAGCAACACCAGATATTGTGGTTGTAACGTGTCTTCCGAAAATTCCTGTACACGTGGAAGCGTATGAGTCTCCAGAAGCGGTTCGTGAAGAAGAATTTTCACCAGCTTATTCTCTTCCAGCTGCTGCTCCTCTCATTCTTCCCGTAGATGACCCCTATGCGTCCACAATGGCGTTACGCACTCCCGCACGCATTATTTCATACGGTACTGAGGTTGGTGCAAATATTCGAATTACAAATATTGGTTTTCATGAAGAAGAAGGGAAGATTGTTGGTATGCATGCTGAGGTATCGAGTGCAGACACCAAAAGTGAGCTTGTCGTAAACGGTTCAGTTGGGGAAGTACAAATTTTTCCAGCAGTAGCAGCTATTGCTGTTGCAAGCGTATTTGACCTATCGCTCAAAGAAACACTCAAAGCACTTCGCAAGTATGAACCACCAGCAGGGCGTGGAAGACTTTTTGCTGGAATACATGATTCAATCATAATTGATGATTCATATAATTCTTCGCCTACTGCAGTTGAAGAAGCATTGAATACCTTAAAAACTTTTCCACGAGCTAAACGTCGTATTGTTATTTTAGGAGACATGCTTGAACTTGGTCGATATTCGGTTACTGAACATGAACGCATAGGTGCGCTTGCTGCAAATACCGCTGATATAATTATTGCAGTCGGTATTCGTGCACATGCATTCGTAGCCGCTGCGTTGGCATCAGGTATGCAAAAAGATATGATACAAAACTATGATGACGCACAAAGTGCGGAAGTAGCCCTTAAAGCATTCCTTCAAGAAGGAGATGTCGTACTCGTAAAAGGCTCCCAATCCATTCGCACGGAACAGATTGTTGAAGGACTTCTTGCCGATCGCTCCGAACGATTACGACTTGTGCGACAAGAAAATGAGTGGCTACGACGTCGTTGACCTTTATTTTTCACCATTTTTTGGTATAAATGTAAAACGGCCCTATAGTCTAACGGTTAGGACGGAAGCTTCTCAAGCTTTAAATCCGGGTTCGATTCCCGGTAGGGTCACAAACAGAAACTTCTCGCGCTGAAGGCGCGCAGGCAGGCAGAAAACGCCGAGAACTGGTGACAAAACCAAAGGGAGCGGGTGTGTCAAAGTGGGCGGTTTTGTTACGAATATTGGGGTTCGTTCCGACTTTTTTGACGAAGGAGGCAATTTCTTTGAAATTGTCGGATGAGGACAAAAAATCGGCTTGTTTCGTATCTAAAATCCATTCCCGCAGGGTTCGACCCAATTATTTCCCTTGTGATTAAAATCTTTCTTTTTCAAATATATTTCTTTTGGTATATCCTCATCTAAATATGCAGACACAAGTTTATTCAAGCGCGATTCACTTTCTTTGATTTTAACTGTAAGATTTTTATCACAACTTTGCGATAAGTCTTTTTCTTCATGCTCCCACTTTTCAACTTTCTACAATATCCAATCAGCATACTTATCGCAAAGTGAAATTGTTTGAATAATATTTAGATTGTCCGAACGCCACTTGTAACATAAAGAGCCCCTGCGGGGTGGGTTCAAACCAAAATGTCGGAAAGCGCAAAGACACTATTTGTTTTTGATCAATGGCATAAATTATCCACCCACCGTCAATACTATTTCTTGCCAATCTATCGGGATGCCATGTAAGTATTCCACAATTACCAATCTCCTCAATTTTTGCCATCATTTCATTAAAAACAGGTCTTCCTGGTGTCTTTGCTCTTTTCGACTCTTGAAATTCCTCAAGAATTTCAAGATTTTCTTTGCGAGCAAATTCCCTAAGCTCAAAGAGTTGAGCTTCAATAGATATAACTTGCTTATTATCATCCTCCGTACTCTTGCGAGCATAAAGAAAATATTTTGGTTTGATATTCATATAGTTTTTTAGATACGAAACAAGAGA
>QIHK01000010.1 GCA_003230945.1 Candidatus Kaiserbacteria bacterium | reverse complement strand
TCATCACTTCCATAGCAGCCTTCATTTCATTTTCTCCCCCTTTTTTGCGTTGTTCAATCTCTTTTCCAATTTGTTTAAAAAGTTCAGGATTTTTCTGAACGAGGGTCATCATTTGTTCACGTTGTCCTTCTGGAACATCTTTGAGTTTCCAATTCGCGTATTTTTTAAGTAAGAAATTTTGTACAGACATTGTTCCAAGTATATCACGCATCTACTTTCCTTTCGTTAGATTTAGGATGATGAATAAGCAGGTCGCGAATAGTTCTCGTCGTAAAATAGAGAGCAATGAGTGAAATGAGCGCAAGCGCCTCAAGAAAGACAAAAGAAGCAGTATACGGTACGGAACCTGCGTGATATTTCGTAATCACATCTAAACTAAATAAAAATGTTCCGTAAGCGGCAATTACTGCATTTACCCAATGAATCCACATTTGTTCTGGGCTTGTAATACCGGCGGCTATAATGAGTACTGTGGCGGCAATTACCGTTCCAGCAACAGAAAGTGGAAGTGTAACGCCAGTCGATTGAGCAACTATGAGAATGATGGCTCCAAATACAAAAAGAAGACGTACGGTGTCACCGTGATAATGCGACACTTTTGGATACGTGAGCGGTGCTAACGCTTCTTCCTCATACATACCTACTTAGTATACGCCTTTTACAAACAATACAAATCGTTACAAGAGGATAGTTGCTTGATTAGTTGATACTTCTGCGATACCGCCCGTTTCAATATCGAAATGATGGAATGAGCCATCAGCCGTTTCAATATGAATTTTTCCTTCTTTCAATCTTGAAACGAGTGGCTCGTGCATTGCGAGTACTTGAAATACGCCTTCAGTACCCGGCAGTTGTACTGACACTACTTCACCCTCAAAGAGATTCTCTCCGACACGTGCGACAGTGAGACAAAAAGTTTTCTTCATGTTTAATTTATTCGACCTGATCAATCGATCCCTTCATATAGAAAGAATCTTCTGATTTATCATCATGTTTCCCTTCTATAATTTCTTTAAAACCACGCACTGTTTCTTCTCGAGAAACATACTGCCCTGGCGTACCAGTAAAGGCTTCGGCGACAAAGAATGGCTGTGAGAGAAAACGTTGCAATTTTCGAGCACGATACACAGCTTGTTTGTCATCTTCTGAGAGTTCTTCGATACCGAGAATGGCAATAATGTCTTGAAGATCCTTGTAACGTTGCAGAAGCTGTTTAACTTGATTGGCTACTTTGTAGTGCTCTTCACCGACAATGTCAGCCGTGAGTGCCGCACTTGATGATTCAAGCGGATCAATGGCAGGATAAATACCGAGTGATGCGAGTTGGCGAGAAAGTACTACTGTACCATCGAGATGAGCGAACGTTGTTGCAGGAGCTGGGTCAGTGAGGTCATCCGCTGGCACATACACTGCCTGTACTGATGTAATAGAGCCTTTTTTAGTCGAAGTGATACGTTCTTGTAGTTTACCCATTTCTTCTGCCAAAGTCGGTTGATAACCCACAGCACTCGGCACACGACCAAGAAGTGACGAAACTTCGGAGCCTGCTTGAATAAAGCGAAACACATTATCCATAAAGAAAAGAACATCTTTACCTCCCTCATCACGAAAATATTCTGCCTGCGTCAGACCACTGAGTGCAACACGAGCTCGAGCACCTGGCACCTCATTCATTTGCCCAAAAACAAGAGATGTTTTTGCTAACACGCCAGATTCTTCCATTTCATGATAGAGATCATTCCCTTCTCGTACTCGTTCCCCCACTCCAGCAAAAACCGAGTATCCACCATGTTCGGTTGCGATATTACGAATGAGTTCTTGAATAATAACTGTCTTCCCAACACCAGCACCACCAAAAAGACCAGCCTTCCCTCCTTTTAAGAAAGGGGTCATCAGGTCAACTGCTTTAATACCTGTTTCGAATACTTCTGCTTTGGTTGTCTGCTCGTCAAATGTTGGTGGCGTGCGATGGATAGGAAGGTGTAGTGTATCACTTGCAAGTGGCGTTTTGCCGTCAACAGTTTCTCCAAGCACATTGAAGAGACGTCCGAGAGTAGCTTCACCAACTGGCACGGAAATAGGTGCACCCGTTGCGCGTACTTCCTCACTACGCGCGAGACCAGCCGTTTCATTCATAGAAATTGTACGCACGCGGTCAAGACCGAGATGTGACGCTACTTCAAGCGTTATACGACCATGATGATTATTTTTCTCAATTACGAGTGCCTCATTTATGGCAGGACGAGAATTATTAAAATGAATATCAACAATTGGTCCAATTATCTCTGTGACCATTCCAACACAGGATACATTTTCTTTTGTGATGTTAGTTTCCGTATTCATAATAAGTTAGTAGTATATTTAAATAATAAATTGAAACCTGCTACTTCACGTAGCGAGTGCCTCTCGACCACTGATAATCTCTGATACCTCTCGGGTAATGATTGCTTGTCTCTTCTTATTAAAGAGACGTTTAAGATCATGCGCAATTTCTTTCGACTTATCGCTCGCATTTTTCATTGCCACCATACGTGCCGAATGTTCTGAGGCCTTACTTTCGAGCAACATGTGGTAGAGCGAAATCGCTACAAGTCGCGGGACGAGTACTGAAAGTACTTCTGCATCTTCCGGCTCAACCGTATAGGCAGGAATCGTTTCGGTGTGTGGTATTTCGCTAAATTTACCTTTCATTGGCACTATATCTTTGACCAATTTCTCTAGATTCTCAAGTGAGAGTGGTAAAAGTTTACGCACTACCGGCAACTGTTCGAAAGTTGATTTAAAGTTGCTATAAGCAACTACTATTTCATCAAATTCTTCAGAGACAAAAGCATGAGAAAGTTCTTGAGAAAGAGTATCCATAACTGAAAATTCTATAGAATCTTTTTTGTTCTCAATAAACTGAGCAATACGATATCCGCGTCGTGCAAAATATTCTTGCCCTTTTTTACCATAGGCATATATAGCTACCTCATCTTGATTATATGATTTCACTGCTTCATAAGCTGCTTTAATAACACTACTATTGAGCGCTCCCGCAAGTCCTTTATCACTCGTTATAACTACGAGCGCCACTTTGTTAAGTGAACGAACTTTCCCGAGAGGATGACGAGTCATATCTCCCGTTTTAGAAATCCGAGCGAGTATTGAGATAGCTGCACGCGCGTACGGACGACTAGTAATTGCCGATTGTTGAGTTTTGCGCATTTTAACTGCCGATACTGCCTCCATTGCCCGCGTTACTTTATGCGTGCGATTTGTCGCTCCTATTTTTGCTTTAATATCCTTGAGTGCCATATCAGAATGTAATAGTATCTATGCTTTTTGTCGTGTAACAAAAGCATCAAGCTTTAGACGTAAATCCTTTTCAGTCCCTTCACGAATTTCTTTTGACTCTTTAATGGCTTCAAGTATACCGATTGCTTCGCGTGAAAGAAATTCTTGTAATTTATGTTCCGCTTCTGCCACTTCCTCTGGAGCAAAGGTATCAAGATAGCCATTAGTCGCAGCAAAAATGATAGCGGCCTCCATTTGGAATGGGAGTGGCACTCCACGACCTTGATTGAGTATTTCCGTCATACGGCGACCAGAATCAATCTGTTTTTTTGTTTCTGAATCTAGATCACTTGCGAATTGCATAAAAGCTTCAAGCTCCCGTAATTGAGCAAGCTCAAGTTTAATTTTCCCTGAAACTTTTTTCATTGCTTTCGTTTGTGCGGCACTACCAACACGCGATACAGAAATACCAACATTAATGGCTGGACGCTGACCTTTATTAAAGAGATCTGATTCAAGGAAAATCTGACCATCAGTAATTGAGATAACATTTGTTGGAATATATGCCGAAACATCATTTTCTTGTGTCTCAATGATAGGAAATGCTGTAAGTGAACCACCACCTTTCTCTTTAGAAAGTTTAGCTGCTCGTTCAAGAAGACGTGAGTGGAGATAAAAAATATCACCTGGATATGCTTCACGACCTGGCGGACGGCGCAAAAGAAGCGACATCTGACGGTACGCGATTGCCTGTTTTGAGAGGTCATCATATACCACAAGTGCATCTTTCCCTTGTTCCATAAAGAATTCTCCAATAGTTGCTCCAGCAAATGGCGCAAGAAATTGAAGTGCCGCGGGTGTTGAAGCTGAAGCAGTAACAACAATGCTGTATTCCATTGCACCACGTTCCTCAAGTTCAGCGACAAGCTTTGCCGTTTTTGACTCTTTCTGACCGATAGCGACATAAATACATATTGGACGCTTCTCTTTTGGTTCACTTTTTTGATTCAAAATAGTATCAATGGCAATGCTTGTCTTACCGGTACCGCGATCTCCGATAATAAGTTCTCGTTGACCACGACCGATAGGAATCATGGAATCAATGGCCTTAATACCGGTATGAATCGGTACATTTACTGGCGATCGATCAATAACACCGTAGGCTTCTCGTTCGATAGGACGAATATCTTTGGCACCCGTTGGACCTTTACCGTCTACTGGTTCACCGAGAGGATTCACTACACGACCAATGAGTGACTTACCAACGGCAATTGAAAGAAGGCGACCTAGTCGGCGTACCAACATACCTTCATATACTTTTGATGCGTCTCCAAGAATCACTACTCGAACACTGTCTTCTTCGAGATTAAGGACAAGACCGTAAATTGGTGAAGAATCCTTTAAGGCTTCTTCGAGAGTCCGATCAAAAGTTGGATCAAACATAACCATTTCAGTTATGACCGCACCGGTGAGGCCATCTATTTCTGCGATACCGTCACCCGTAGCACGAACAGTGCCAGTTTCTTGGCTACCCTCCTCTGGCTTCCAAGAAGCAATTTCTTTCTCAATTCTGTCGATGATGCTTTGCATAATTTACGCAATAACCTTTTTATAAATATCAATAAGTGCACATTTTGTTGAACGATCTACCAGTTTGCCATTACTCTGCGCGCGCCACCCTTTAATGAGAGAACGATTAATAGTAGCTTTTTCAACAATAATTCCCGCTTCCGCTGCCGCTGCGATAGCACGCACTGTCTCGTGCTCATGTGCCACCTCGAGTTTTGGTGCCACTGCTACACGTCGAGCCACCACTTTTTTGAGCTCTCGCACAATTTGTGGAAGCATCTGAATGCGACCAGAAGCTCTCAGATGCGCAATAATTTTTCTGACGGCCTCATCGGCCGCCGTGCTATCTCCAAGCTCAACTATTGATTCAAGAATCCGTAGATATTCACTAATCATGGCTTTTCGTCATTACTTTTTCAGCGGCAAGTATAGCGAGACGAGCTATTTCTTGTTCACTTTTCCGAAGAATCTGAGCAGATTCTTCGGTCGCGCGTATGTGGGCGTCTTTTATTGATTGGTCAGCTCGCACTTGCGCTGCGTCAAGAATATGTGTCTTTTCTACTTGTGCCGCTTCACGAGCGGCAACAACAATCGTATCTGCTTCATCGTCTGCAGCATGTACGCGCTTCATTGCCTCGCTGTCCGCATCTGCAAGCTTTTCAGCCGCATACTCAGCATCTTCTACACCCTTAGCAATAGTTTTTCGTCGTTTTTCAAGTATCCGCAGTACTGGTCGGTACAAAAAATACCAAAGTGCTACGAGTACAATAGCGAAATTTATCGCTTGAGCAATAAGAAGACTCCAATCAATGCCGAAAGCTGAAAATAGTTTAGCCATATAGTTTAACGAAGTAGAAAAGACTTCAGAATATATTGTTAAACAAACTTAATGATGAACGAAACAACGAGAGCAAGAATACCGAGAGCTTCAGTAAACACAATTGCTAGAATCATGTTCGAAACAATCTTGCCAGATGCTTCTGGATTGCGACCGATAGCTTCCATAGCGCCACCACCAATAAGACCAATACCAATACCCGGACCAATAACACCGAGACCGGCTGCGAGAGCCATACCGATCATGCGTGCTGATTCAATATCCATACATTTAAAATAATTTAATAAATGGTTCCGAGGAACCCTTCGGCGTCCAATCCCGGAGCCGAGCGAACCCCCTTTTTAGTGGGCCTCACTCGGATCAGCGATTGCTAATTTTATGAAGAACAATGTCAGAATAGCGAAGACAACTGCCTGTACTACTCCAATAAACATCTCAAAACCAATCAAAGGTGCTGGTAGAAAGTACGGTAAGAAGTACGCTGCTACGAGCACCATTATCTCTCCAGCAAAAATATTACCAAAAAGACGGAACGAGAATGTAATGATACGCCCGAGATTACTAATAATCTCTAGAAGACCCACAACGAACCCGACCGGTGAGGTCAGATTAACATACCGTCCCAGATGTCGGAAAACTCCAAGAGTCATAATTCCCATAATCTCAATGACGAAGAAAGAGATGAGGGCGAGTGCAAGAGTAAAGTTAAGGTCTGTGGTTGGTGTACGCAACACTGGTAAGAATTCGGCGGCATGTACGAGACCAATAGACCCAACTCCCGGGAAAAACTCAAGTTCGTTAGAAATAAGAATGAAAAGAAAGATACTCACCACCAGCGGAAAAAATTTCCGTGCAAGTACTTCACTCTCAAGCGTTTCAGCCATATAGGCAAGAGTGGCTTCAAAAAACCATTCTATGCCAGTTTGCAATTTCCCTGGGACAAGAGTGAGCGAGCGACCAAAAAATATCGCGAAGCCAATGAGAAGAGCCATAACAAGCCAGGTCATGACTAAAGCATTTGTTATAGGAAAACCGAAAACGGAGCCGAGACGCTCCGCCGCTAAGATAACTGAAATTCCTCCAGACATTACGGCTATTCTAACAAATAGAGTTTAAAAACAAAACATCTTTTAAAGAAATGTTTAGAACATAAAAAAGTACGACATATTTATGGACATATAACAAGGGCTCTGAAGTAACCCACAGGTACTCTTTACCCCCCTTTCATCGTTTCGCGTATAGGGTATACTTCCCTGCGTTACGTTATAAACTCACATCACAGAACTATTTATGGTACGTAAAGCTAATCCCGCACTTTTGAAGCCTATGACTCTTTCACCAGAGCTCGAGGCAGTTATTGGAAAAGGTCCTATGTCGCGTGGCGAAGTTGTAAAGCAACTTTGGATATACATCAAGGGTAAAGATCTTCAGAATCCTGAAAATAAACGCAATATTCTTGCAGATGAAAAACTAAAAGTTCTTTTCGGAGGAAAAGATGAGGTAACAATGTTTGAAATGACAAAACTCGTTTCTCCACATCTTTCGTAAGACTTACCAAGTTTCAAAAAATAATAGCCACCTATCCAGGTGGCTATTATTTTTAATAAAAACCTCAATTAAGTGGCAGAACAATTGAAGTTAAAGTGTGGACCTACGGAGAATCGAACTCCGACTTCAACCATGCCATGGTCGCGTGATACCATTTCACTATAGGCCCTGTATCCTTATTTTTATCGTACTTCATCCATTTACGCTAGAAAATATATGGCAATAGCATATGAGTAACCCAGATTGCTCCAATAACAAAAAAGAGTCCTCCTGCCACATCAATAAGGTAGTGCTGTTTTACAAATACAGTCGATACAGTAATGAGAAGCCCTATCACCCATATACTAAGTGCATAGACAGGAAATGCGAGTGCAAGAAAATAACTTATGATAATTGAAATGAGCACATGCGAACTTGGAAAAGTTCTGGCACGGTCATCACATCGATAAAGCCAATGTACGAGTCGACTGCTTACATCGTGCCGTCTGATTCTTGGTTGCCGAATACCTGAATGTACAAAATAACGCACTAAAGATCCTGAAAGGACTCCAATAATGAGTGCAAGATACAACGCTGGCGCAATTGGCTGTGAAAATGCAATAAATAATCCGATAAATATGAATGGAAAAAGCGAAAGATACGGCCAAATGAAAATTGGTAAGAATGGAATTTTCTCATCAAACGAACTCATCAAAAAATATCGCGCATGTCCTTTGTTAAGAGGAAAATAAAGACCCATGCTCGCAAGAGAAAGAAATGCGAGTAACAACGTATAAATATCCATTATTGTGATCGATTTTTCAAAGCTTCTAAATCTGCAAGTACCCTGCGTACGTCTTTTGTAAGCATTTCTAAGGCAACTGACTGTTTTTCCTTACGTATGGCATCTTTCTCCTCATCTTCAGTCATTTCTTCAACATCTTCCTGAAGTTCATCGATATCTTCCTCAATTTCATCGATATCTTGTTCTACTTCCAGCAAACTTTTTGTATGCCGATTTACCGTCATCTGAATGAAAATAGCCAAGTAAATAGCTTCAAGTGAAACTACCGTAGTGAGTATCAAAAGCATGAGGCTCCATGAAATAAACCCCATAATGGACATTACAAAAAAAACAATAAATATAATTGTGTGGAACACGAGCGAACCGATAGACCCAACTCGAATAATAAGTTCATCAATGGCATCTGGTTCTCTTCCGAGAATTTGTTTTTTTTCTTTCTTCGACATGTTATCTACTTTACTACATTAAACTATTTTTAGTGGCTAGATACACCACATTTATTTGAATGGTTCTATAGAATTACCATTCAAACCCACTAATTGTATTTTCTTATTTACAATGAAGAGATATTCTTTTAACACTATCAACGGCATTTGTCAAAATGATTCTTTGTATTCAAGAAGTACGCGACTGAAACCATACAACCGTGCGCTTTAATCCTTCGTCAAAGTCTATTTTTGGCACATAGCCAAGCACTCTCTCAGCTCTTCAACTCACCTATAGCACCTGACTGATTAGCGTAATTTCGTTTAATCATAGCGTGCCAACTCTCAAAACCAGCTTCACAGTAGAAGTCGGATAATTCTTTGTCACATACAAGGTCAATCATATACAAATGATTAAGTTGTTCAATTATTTTTTTTTACTAAAATTGTACCGATTTTTTGTTTTTGATAACTTTTTTCCACTTCAAGAAATGGAATATATGCACTCAGTACGCCATCAGTGAGGGCTGTTATATATCCGGCAAGTTTATTATTATCAGCATCAATAGCCAAAACCACATAGTTGGCATTTTTAATACTTGCTCTTAGTATTTCTTCGTTTGGTTTATTGTCCCACCCTTCAAAAAACCTTCTATTTTAAGACCGTTTATATCTTCTTTTGTTGTTGAGTATGTTATATCTTTTGTTGTCATCATTAATCAGTAAATAGTAAATGTGACCAGTGTAAACGAACCTCGGCTCTATTTCCCCCTATGATAACTCTTTTATCTCTGAGTCATCTACAATATTAATACTTATTATATCTACCTTTTTTATAGGTAAATAATCTTTGACTTCATCATTTTTTGCATTAAAAGCAATATAAATCGTATCTTTTTCTTCTTTCATTAAAACACCTACACATTCATATTCTTTGTTATCGTCAGCACGCAAAACAACGTGTATTATACTATTTTCTGAATTATTTTTATCAAGTATTTTTTTATAATCTATATTATTCATTTTGTAATATCAATTTTTTTGATAAAAGATATTGGAATTATGTAATAAGTGGGACTTT
>QIHK01000006.1 GCA_003230945.1 Candidatus Kaiserbacteria bacterium | reverse complement strand
TTTTTACTTATTTGAGCCGGAGGTGAGATTCGAACTCACGACCTACGGTTTACAAAACCGTTGCTCTAGCCAACTGAGCTACCCCGGCTTTTATTTTTCAACATCAAACACATTCGGTACCTGCGGACGAGTAACTTCAAGATGTTCTTTGAAATCCGAAAGTGTTTTCACAAACTCACGCGACGGCTCACGAGCGACCGTCTCAGAGACTTGTTTCGTACGCAGACGACGCACTAATCGTGTAAGGAAACGCTCTGCAAAACGTACCATTTGAAGTACGAGGTGCACAATGTCGTGTCCAAACCGCGCAGAGAGATGACGCACCTCGTCATACAAAAATGCTTGTAAATCAACATGAGTAAGAACAAACTGAGTTTTTTCTACTCGGTGATCGAATGTAGCACGAAACCCTTCAAAATATCGAGTTCCACGATTTGCCTCATATATTGAAAGCACTAGAAATCCGATGAGTAGGATAAGCGCGGTAACAATAAGAATGAGATATATCATGGATTAACGCGTCGATAAACGCGCAAATGAAGTTATTTCAACACGCTCGCCGAACTTTTGGACTGCTTCGTTCAAGAGGTCTTGGATAGTCTTACTTTCATCCTTGATAAAAGATTGTTCGAGAAGTACTTGATCTTTGAAATAAGAAGCTAGTTTCCCCTCAAGAATTTTTTCCTTCATATTTTCTGGTTTCCCCTCTACTTCCTTTTCAAAAACAGCAATTGCTGCTTGCTTCGCTTCTGGAGCAATACTTTCAACCGTAGCGTACTTTGGATTCGTTGCAGCTACTTGCATAGCAAGTTCCCGCGCAAGCGCGGCAAAATCTGGGTTCTTTGCAACAAAGTCAGTCTCTGAAGAAAGCAACACCATCGCACCAATGACACCTTCATGAATATAAGTACCGATAAAACCGGCACCAAGATCACGGTCTGCTTTTTTCTGAGCTGCAGCACTCGAACGTTTCTTGAGGATTACTTCTGCTTGTGCAAGATCACCAGAGGATTCCTCAAGAGCCTTCTTACATTGCATAATTGATACCCCCGTCTTGTCTCTTAAAGATTTAATTACTTCGGTTGTGATTTTCATAATGAATTGAATCTAAGTATACGTACATTTCACTTCTCCTCAAGTCTATTTTGTTGAAAGTTTTAAAATGTAAAAAATAAAAATAAGTTTTTATAGTCATTGTGTAGCATAAAGCGTACGAAAATCACTCAAGATAAAAACTCAAATGATATTATTTTAATACTTATGCAGAACGTCCTGCTTCAAATGCAGAGGTGAATTCGGATAGAATCAACTTTACCGTATCGCGTGATGCATCATTTGCAACGACCGGAAATGCCACTTCAGAAAGATTACAGTCTGAACTCATAATGGCAATAACCGGAATGCCTGCATCATTTGCTTCCTTAGTCGCATGCTTCTCGTGTTTCGTATCAACGATGACAAGAGCGTCTGGGCGCTTTGTGAGCGTTGTGATGCCATCAAGGCGCTCAGAAAGACGCTTAACTTCGCGCTCAAGACGAACAATCTCAAGCTTTGTGTGCTGTTTTGTAAGAGTCCCAGCTTCTTTCTTTTCAGAAAGATCAGCAAGACGATCTATACGCTTTTTTATTTCAGTCCAATTCGAAATGGTGCCACCAAGCCAACGAGTCGCAACAAATGGTGCATCGATACGCTTGGCAGCTTCTCTCACGAGATCAGCTATTTCCATTTTTCCACCGACAAAAAGTATTGTCTTCCCTTCTTTTGCAAGTGTTGAGAAAGCTCTTTTTGCAACCTCGATTTGGCTATCGGTTTTTACGAGATCGATGATATCCTGACGACCTTTCATACCAATAAGAAAGGGTTTCATCGAAGGATGTCGACGGCTCTTCACTTGCGCAAAATGCGCACCAGTATCAAAGAGGCGCTGCACGTCAGTTGTAGAAGCGGAATCAGCCATATTATGGCGCTACTGTACCTGAAACAGGAGATATCTGCAACTGTCTCCTTATCATTTATTTGAAGACTCCTCGGAATGGTCACTACTTGCCACTGCTTGGAGCGCATCCACAATAACATCAAGACCACCCGCCATAATCTTCGGGAGATTGTGCCATGACTCTTTCAAACGATGGTCAGTAATACGATCTTGAAGATAATTATAGGTACGAATTTTCTCAGAACGGTCTCCAGTACCAATCTGAGACTTCCGTTCTGCCGCATGCTCGCGAGCTTCTTTTTCTTCCTGAGCTGTTTCGAGTTTAGCGGTAAGAATTTGCATTGCCTTCTCGCGGTTCGCTAATTGACTTCGTTCACTTGATGAACGTACATCAACACCAGTTGGTTTATGAATAAGTCGTACAGCAGTCTCAACTTTATTTACATTCTGTCCACCCGCACCCCCACTACGTGAAAATTCTATTTCTATATCGGCAGGATTGATTTCAAAGGTATGTTTTTTACGAATCGGAAGTACAGCCACTGAAGCAGTCGAAGTATGAATACGGCCTGACTTTTCAGTTTCAGGAACACGTTGTACCCGATGAACACCTGTCTCATAACGTAGTGCCTCATACGCATCAGCTCCTGTTATTTCGAGTGTTAGATCATCAATAATTCTTGTTTTCCAGCCACGAATCTCCGCATATTTTTGATACATCTCTTTTATATCGTGTGCAAAAATATTTGCCTCATCGCCTCCGGCGCCTGCGCGAAATTCCATAACCACTGATGAAGGTTTCTCAATCTCTTCTTTCTCCTTATTGAGGATACGCTCAATTTCCGCCAGAATATCCACTTGGCGAGCTCGGATGCGTATTTCATCTTCTTTCGCCATGTGCGCGAGCTCAGGGTCGTTTTCAGCGGCAGATACGGCATCAGACGCTTCTTCTGCGAGGCGTTCGTACTCCTCCGCCAAATATGCCGTTGCGAAGTTTTTCTTAAATTCAGATGAGTATTCCATGTGCGTTCTCTAACTCTACCATCACTTCACACTAAATGAGTGAAGGAATTTTTTTACTTCCCGAGCATCACTAATTGGCTTCTTATTTAAGAAAATAGCTCCCGTATTAGATACGGGCCTAAAGCGAATAGCTTATTTCGTTGCTTTCTTAGCAGCACGTTGTTTGAAACGTTCCACTCGGCCTGTCTTATCGAGCATTCGATCTTCACCCGTATAAAACGGATGCGACTTCGAAGAAACTTCAACGACAAACTTCGGATATTCTTTCCCTTCAAATTTTGTAGTCTCCGTTGTATGAATAGTTGAACCAATCAAAAACTGCGCACCTGAGGCGAGATCCTCAAAGACAACTTGTCGGTAATCGGACGGATGAATATCTTTTTTCATTACCGCTAGAAATACACTATTTTTGATGATTTTGCAAATCGTTCAATGATTTTAAACAGTATATTACGAGCCATTTAGTATATTAATTTGCTTTTGAAAGCGTCGAGCAAAGCCCATTACTCCGTCTCCATAAAAAGAGTAAGCTGGATTTTTTGCTCCAGACCATCCCGCAAAATAACGCAATGCAGCGCGTCGTTCTGCAAAACGAGTTTGCGCCGATGCGCCGTTATCGGCCATAAGCATTGCGGTGGCCATAATGGCTACCTGCGGATTCCATGGGTTACTTGGCACTGATGCTCCCAAAAGTTTACGTACACGGTCTTTACTAGCGACATATTTCCATGGACCGCGATAAAATTCTTTCCACGAGAGACGCCCCCGATTACTACAAGAACCAGTTACGGTATTCACAAAACCACCATAGCAAGTCCAAGTCGATGGAATGAACTGTCCAGGACCCATGGCGCCACCCCAGCCATAAGAAGGTCTTTTCGAAACTGGCATTTTGTCCGGACTAAAACCAAGTGTCCGAGTGATATACACGAAAATTGGTTGATCACGGCGTGGCGACATGTCGACACGCCAAGTACCTGTACCAAGATTTTCACCCAAATTAGTTTCTTGTTTGAGAACGCCGAGCGTCACTGCCGCACGCGTACCGGTCGCCTTCTCTGCTTTCTTTGCATACGCGAGCGCTGTACCAAATGGAATCGCGGCGGAACCTCGTAGGGAGAAAAGCTCACTACGTATTTGTGCTGCAGTCTTTTGGCTCGAAGCAATAATTTTTTGATAGTTTGCTTCTATACCTTTTGTTCGTCTTAAAAGGCGTTGTTTATTATTCTGTTGCACTTGCACCGCTTGCTTTGCAAGTCGAGCAACCGTACGTAATTGCTCTTGCTCAGAAAGCCGTGATTGCAGTGATTCTTTTTCTGCCTCAGTTGATGAACTTGTTTTTTTGATATTACTAAACGAATCGGCAAGTGAACTTTTAATAGAAACAAAAGCATCAAGATCCCTAAAAAAACTTGAGACATTCTGAGAACTGAGAGCGACCGAAACAATTGAATAATCATCGAGCACCTGTGTTTGTCGTAAAATCTGCGCGAGCGACTCTTTTTCATTATTAAGTTTTGTAGAAAGTTGAGAAAGCGTCTGAGTATGTGTATTTATATTGCCCGAGAGTTGTGTAATGGTCAGATTAATTGCTCGTATCTGAAGCTGAGTCTTTCTAATTTTTGCATTGAAAACATTAATCTGTGTCTGAAGTGTCTGATGCTGATTTTGGGCATTATCAAGAAGAGTTTGTTGAACAGCAATTTGCTTCTCAATTTGATTGAGCTGACCTTGCAGTTTCTGTTTATAATCTGCTACTTGCGTCGTTATATTTGTCTGAGCAAATACGGGAAATGGTTCCAGCACTAATACAAGAAAAGAAATAAAAAATAAAATACGCCGCATGAGTGGTCAGTATACCAAAGCAAATGACTCTTCTTAAAAAGAATTGATTTCTAGTATAAAACTAGGTATATGAGTTCTACGCACTTGCGACTTCTTCTGTAGGAGATTCTTCTTTACTCTTCTCAACCTCAATTGAAGCAATATCTTCTTCGGTAACCTCAGAAACAACCTCTTCTTCAACTTCCTTTACAAGAGCGACAACTTCTTCAAGCTCGAGCATAATGCCAACATCTTTCGGAATCATAAGATCTTTCACATGAATCTGATCATTGATAGCGACAAGTGTGGAAATATCAACTTCTATATCATGTGGAAGATTCATTGGATCCGCTTCAACTTCAAGTTCATAAAGTACCTTTATCAAGTTTGCACCAGACTTAACTGCCGGTGATTCTCCAATAAATGAAAGTGGAATAGAGACCACTACTTTCTGCCCCTTAGTAATGGCATAGAAATCGACGTGACGCGGGATGTGCGCAACTGGGTGGAGATCAACTTTATGAATAAGTACCGGAATATCTGTCTCGAGTCCTGTAAGACTAATAATAGTCGATTCACCTGCCGTATGAAGTATTTTCTCAAACTCTTTTGCATCAATAGTAATTGCTGTTGATTCTTGAGTACTTCCGTATACAACAGAAGGAATCTTACCTTCACTACGAAGCACCGAGGCCTTGGCTTCGGTCTTATCTCTTTTCTTTACTGAAAGCGTAAGCATGATGAAAAAAATATACGGGAAATAAGCAAGAAATGCAATCTTACGACGCTACAGGGTCGCAGCGGCAGATACCTTCTTAAGGCGTTCAAGAAATACTGCGCGAGCTGCTTCAATGTTTTCTGGCTTCCCTTTCCAGACTTCGAGAGCTTCTTTCTGAAGAGCACGAGCATAAGAAAAGGTAAGTGGCCACGGCGCACTAACGTCCTTCGCACGTTTCGTAATAGCCGCGAGGTTATCGGTGGCCTCGTCTGGATCTTGTCCACCAGAAAGAAAAACAATACCTGCAATCTGGCGAGGAACGGTTTCCATAAGGACTTCAAGAGTGGCTTCTGCAACTTCTTCAGGAGTATCTTTCTTTGAAGAATCACTTCCCGTGAGTGCCATGGCCGTTTTAAGTACAACTCCTGCACGATCGACTGAATATTCTTCCAGCACACTGAAAAGTGTTCCCAGTGTTTCTTGAAGAACTGCTTTGGCACGAATAATTGAATGATTCCCTTGAAGTAATACTTCTGGCTCGAGAATCGGTACCATACCTGCCGTTTGTACCTCTTTGGCATAGTTTGCAAGACGCTTCATATTTTCATGAATGGCTTGTGACGAAGGAAGTATATCTCCTTCTATTTTTATGACGCCACGCCACTTTGTAAATACTGCTCCTTGTTTCTTAAACACAGCAAGCCGATCTGAAAGACCTAAAAGTCCTTTAGTAATGAATTCATCTGAACTTTCTGGAAACGGCTCTGTTCCTCCATCTACTTTTATTCCCGGAGCGATGCCCCGCGCAGAAAGAGAGTTTGGAAAAAGTTTTTTATCACTCGCTTTCTGTTTCAATGTTTCTTCAAAAAGGATAACCCCTGAAAGGTAATCTTCAACGTGTGGCATGCTGAGGAAAAGATCACGGTATTGTCGACGCATTTCTTCACTCGTATCGATACCATACGACGCGAGTCGCTTTGTGGCAGTATGCACACTCTCGTCTGCTGCTAATAATCCTTTACCAGAAACAAAAAGAGAGCGAGCGATTGCTACAAGATCAGTCATATCCTTCCATCGTAGCACGTATGTTACGATGTAACGTATATGGAAACAATGGAATTCGTTGCTATCGGTGACACAACGGTCGATGAGTTTATTAAACTCAAATATGCAAAAGTACACTGCGATATTAATAATGAAGACTGTACTATTTCAATGAAATGGGGTGATAAAATACCGTATGAAAAATCTATACTGGTGCCGGGTGTTGGCAATGCAGCAAATGCTGCTGTAGCGGCAGCGCGTCTCGGTCTCTCCTCTGGATTCATAAGTAACATTGGCAATGATAGTTACGGTAAAGAGATTCTTGCGACTTTCAAAAAAGAAGGCGTTGATCAAACGTACATAAAAGTAAATGATGCCGTACCAACAAATCATCATTATGTTCTTTGGTATGATGCGGAACGTACTATTCTCATTCGTCACGAAGACTACCCTTATGAGATACCAGAACAATTCATCGCACCAAAATGGCTATACCTCTCCTCAGCAGGAGAAAAATCTGAAGCATTCCATGGTGAATTGGCTCTATGGCTTAAAGAACATCCTGAAACAAAACTTGCTTTTCAGCCAGGTACTTTTCAAATGGAAATGGGCAAAGAAAAACTTGCGCCACTTTACGCACAAACTGAACTTGTCGCGGTAAACAAAGAAGAGGCTGAACGTATTCTTGGACTTGGCGAGACAGATATGAATGTCTTAGTTGAAAAAATGCATGCGCTAGGTCCAAAAATTGCGCTTATCACTGATGGACCGAACGGTGCATATATTTCAGACGGTAAACAGCGTCTGAAAATACCAATGTATCCGGATAGTAAAGAACCGCTCGATCGCACAGGTGCGGGAGATGCGACGACCGCAACGGTTGTTGTGGCTCTTGCGCTCGGTAAATCACTGGAAGAGGCGCTTTATTGGGGACCTGCTAATTCAATGGCAGTGGTGCAAAAAGTTGGGGCACAAGAAGGCCTTCTTTCGCGCGAAGAATTAGAGACGTACCTAAAAAACGCACCAGAATCATATAAAATAAGCACTTTTTAGCGTATACGGGCACCTGTGGGAGCACTATGCAATAGTGAGTTTCGAAGACTTGCATAACTTGCTTCACCATAAGTATTTTTAGTTGTCTTTTGGTTTTGGTTTACGACTCGAATAATCGTGATGGCAGCAATAGCTCCGAAAATAGTGACGAACAGTATGGCAAAATATGAATTTATAATGAGATTTCTAGACATATGTTGCTACTTTTTAATAAGTGCGCGCGCCGCATCAACAATAGCAATAGCATCAAGTCCGTAGTGGGCAATAAGTTCTTCTGGAGAACCTGATTGTCCAAATTGATCTCGTACACCGACACGATACATACGTGTTGGTTGTTTTTCTGCCAAAAGCTCTGCAATAGCGCTACCAAATCCCCCTGCCGCTTGATGTTCTTCTATAGTAACGACCGCACGAGCACGCGTCGCTACCTCAAGTATTGCATCTTCATCAAGCGGTTTAATGGTTGGAATATGCAATACCGTGCTCTCAATGTTCTCACTCTGGAGCGCGCGCGCCGCAAGAAGTGCCTGATGCGATAGTGAACCTGTTGAAAGAAGAGCGACTTGTGGTTTATCTGTTTTCCAAAGCAAAAGCGATTTCCCGATGGAAAATGGTGTCTCGCGCGTAGTAAAAGTTGGTGTTGTTGAACGCCCGAAGCGAAGATACACGGGGCCTTTATAGGTTGCTGCCGCCACTACAGCCTTGCGTGCTTCTTCGGCATCTCCGGGCACCACAACGACCATATTCGGTAACATACGCATGAGACCAATGTCTTCAAGCATTTGATGAGTCGCACCGTCAGGACCAACCGATACACCAGCGTGCATACCGCAAATTTTTACATTTGATTCATTTAACGCGATAGTCGTACGAATCTGTTCATAGTTCCGACCCGGATTAAAGGCCGCATAACTCGTAATGAAAGGCACCTTCCCTGCCAAGGAAAATCCAGCGGCAAGTGCCGCCATATTCTGTTCAGCAATGCCAACCTCAATAAAACGTTCTGGAAATTCTTTCTCAAACCACTCTGCGCGTGTTGATTCAGAAAGATCCGCACAAAGTACAATGACATTGTTATCTACTTTCCCTGCTTCAACAGATCCATGTCCAAAGCCGTCACGCGTTGGAGCCTGTTCGACAGCATCGGCAAATATTTTTTCTGAAAGTTTTGCGTCTTTATTAAGCATATTCGTGTGGAACTTTACCAACCATAGTACGGAGCTCTTTCAAAAATCGTTTTCCTTCTTCTTTTGAAGGAGGTTTACCGTGCCAATGATAATCAGATTCTATTTCAGGAATACCCTTACCAGGAATGGTATGCGCCAAGATAAGTACTGGTTTCTCAGACATTGCGTTCGCCTCATCAATTTTTGAGATAAAAGCACGAAGGTCATTACCATTTACTTCGAGTACCTCCCAATTAAAGGATTCATATTTCGCTTTAAGTGATTCAAGGGGCATCACATCTTCCGTTATGCCATCAATCTGAATATTATTTCGATCAATGATAGCGACAAGATTAGTAAGTTTTTGTTTCCCTGCCCACATTACCGCTTCCCATACGTTTCCTTCGTTTTGTTCACCATCGCCCATGGTGACATATACTTTATTTTTCTTATTATCCATACGAAATGCATAGGCCATCGCAGCAGCTTGTGAGAGACCTTCGCCGAGCGGTCCAGAAGTCGTTTCAAGACCGGGAAGCTTGAGACGCTCCGGATGCCCCTGAAGCCGACTGCCAAATTTTCGAAGAGTGAGGCATTCTTTTATTGGAAAGTAGCCAGCATGCGCCATTGCAGCGTAACGAACAGGAACAATATGACCATTACTCAAAATAAGTATGTCACGCTCGCTCCAATTTGGGTTTTTTGGATTGTGTTTAAGTATATAAAAATAAAATGCGGTAAAAATATCCGCCATACCAAGAGATCCTGCAGTGTGACCACTGCCAGCAGCAACAAGCATCTCAACAATCGTCGTGATGATATCTTGATCGGTGAGCACCATTACCTTATACAGTAGCATGCGCTCCGCGGAGCACATGCTACCTGTGCAAAACCACTCAAATCGCTCAACCTTATTATATTAGAAATTGCATTGGGGTGTTGACCACCACCATCCTGTATTTATATTCACACCTGTCAAACACCAACCACCCGCGTCAGTAGATACACGTAGACCATAGGAATTAGAAGGATTAGAAGGATTAGAATTAGTTGGACGCCACACATACAGATCTCCGTCCTTTTGTAAATTCTCAGGAATAACCGATATATATTTTGGTACAAGATAAGGCTTCAGTCCAACAACACTCTGTCCCGTGTTCATGCTACCTTTCTTTGGATAAGAATTGTTGTCATCGTAATAAAGCTCCATAGCTGTTTTTAGTGCCTTGACATTAGATATGCGTGCCGCATCTTCTCCTTTACTACGAGCTTTGTTAAGCGAAACGAGTATCACTGATGAAAGAACACCGATGATAGCGATGACAACAAGAAGCTCGATAAGGGTAAATCCTCGCGAGTGGTGATGTGAATTAAAAAACATAGATTACACGTATCATAGTTATATATGTGTGCCAGCGGGAGGAAGAGCACTTTGTC